>JAAYCJ010000140.1 GCA_012729815.1 Phycisphaerae bacterium
GCACCATCGCCGACCTGGCGGTGGCGACCAACGCCGGGCAGATCAAGACCGGGGCTCCGTGCCGGACCGATCGGGTGGCCAAGTACAATCAGCTCCTTCGGATCGAAGAGGAACTGGGCGGCCAGGCCGTCTACGGCAGCGCGGTCTGGCGGAAGTTCTAGACGCTGCGCGAAGTCAGTACACAACAAAACGCCGGGATCCAAGTCCCGGCGTTTTTGATTCACATGTGCCGCTTCTACTCGGCGCGTCCGTTCAGGAGGCCACGGAGGTTTTGCCACCACGACGGCGTGAGTTTCTTCCTGAGCATCTTGATCGACTCGAAGACTTCGAGGCAGAAGATCGGATCGGCGTTGATCTGCCGGATCGCCCGGCCGATCGGCGGCCAGTCGATGGCGCCGGTCATCGGCAGCAGGTGCTGATCGGCGTCGCCGTCGTTGTCGTGGGCGTGGATGTAGTGGAGGAAGCCCTTGGTGCCGAGGATGTGCCGGGCGGGCGCCCGGTCGACCATGTGGGCGTGGCCGGTGTCGAAGCACAGCCCGATTCGCGGCGAATCGACGGCTTGGATGTCGCGGGCCAGTTGGCCGGTGTCCTGGCCGTAGGCGTAGCTGGGCGGCATGTTCTCGATCAGGAATCGCACGCCCATTTGCTCGGCGGCTGCATCGAGCGTTTGCAGGCCCTGGCGGAGGCTCTGGCTGCGGGCGGGATCGAACGGCGCCTCGGCTCCGGCTGAGTGAGCCACCAGCACCGTGGCGCCGATTCCCAACGCGACCTCGGCTTCGCGGGCGAGCAGATCGACCGCCTTCTGTCGGATCGATGCGTCGGGGGATGAGAGGTCGACCTGCGGGCCGTGCTCGGCGTGAAACGACTCAGCGGCCATGCCCTGATCGTCGAGCATTCGCCGGATTCGCTGGGCCGGCAGCGTGTGTTCGTAGTCCCGCACCACGTGGACGCGCACGATGCCCTGCTCGCGGATGAACGCGAGCGTCTGTGGTTCGGGAAAGTCCTTGAAACCGAAGGGTGCGACCGCGCTGAGTTGCATCGATACCGTCTCGCTGTCTGGGCCCGGCTAGTTGTTCTGATGGTTCGTGAGGCGTTTGCGGACGAACTCGGCCCTCATCTTGCTTCGCTGCTCGTCGTCGAGCTTATGGCCGGCGATCATCTGCAGGTGCGCCGGCTGAATGCTCAGGAACAGGTCGTTGACCGTTTCGAGCGTCACCTCGCTCAAGAGGCCCATGTGCACGCCCATCCGCACCTGCGAGAGCAAAAACATGGTTTCCTCGGAACTCATGGTGCGGGCGTACTTGAGCAGTCCCATCGCCCGGAAGACCTTGTCCTCGAGGACGGTCCGCTTCTGGTCGGCCAGAAGTTCGCGAGCCCGGATCTCGTATTCGGTGATCTTCGGGACGACCTCGTCGATGAACTCCTCGACGATTTCCTGCTCGGTCCGTCCGAGGGTGGCCTGGTTGGAGACCTGGTAGAAATCGCCCATCGCCTCGGTGCCTTCGCCGTAGAGGCCGCGGATGGCCAGGTTCATGTCCCTCGCCGCCCGCAGGACGCGTTCGATCTCGCCGGTGATCCGCAAAGCCGGCAGGTGCAGCATGACGGAGACGCGAATGCCCGTGCCCACGTTGGTGGGACAGGCGGTCAGATAGCCGAACTGCTCGTGGAAGGCGAACTCCAGACGCTGTTCGAGCTGGTCGTCCAGCGAGTTGATCCGGCTCCACGCCTCCTTGAGTCGCAGGCCGCTGAGGAGCACCTGCATCCGCAGGTGGTCTTCCTCGTTGACCATGATGGTGACGGTCTCGTCGGCGGCCACCGCCACGCCTCGCGGCCCCTCGGCTTCGGCGTGGTTGCGCGAGATCAACTGGCGCTCGACCAGAAGCAGGCGGTCGAGGGTCGAGGCCTCGTCGAGCCGCACGAAATGGTACTTGCCGGCCAGGTCGGTGCCGTTGACGCCGGCGACCACGAGATCCTGGACGTCGAGGCGCTGCTGCTCGGAGCACTTGGTCAGGAAGGGATACCCGGCCAGGTTGCGGGCCAGCCGCACCCGGCTGGAGATCACGATATCCGAATGGGGCCCATTGCCTCGAAGCCACTCTCCGCGGGTCTTGGCCAAATCGCTGAGGTTCATCACATCCATGCCTACTCCTGTTCCAGCGACGCGATCTGGTCGCGCAGAGCCGCCGCCCGTTCGTAGTCTTCGAGGCTGACCGCTTCCTCCAGCTCGTTTTTGAGGCGCATCAGTTCGTGCTGGCGTTTGTGCCGGTTTTCCTTGCCGCCCGGGATCTTGGCCACGTGCTGGGTGCGGCCGCCGTGGGCCCGCTCGATCAGACCCTCCAGCGGCTGCTTGAACACGTCATAGTCGTTCGGACATCCCAGAAGCCCGGAGTTACGGAACTGCAGGAACGTCATGCCGCATTCGGGGCAGGTCAACTGGGCGATCTGCTGGGCTCCAGCCTGCTGAAGCACGAACTTCTTGACCACCTGGTCGATCGGTTCGTGCGTTTTGGCCATGACCCCTTCTTCGCCGGCGCAATGCTCGCAGAGGTGTTTTTCCTGTTTCTCACCGTTGGCGATTTCGGTCAGGTGGACCGTGGCGGTGTGTTTCTTGCAGCGCTGGCACAGCATCGGTCAAATCCTTATCTCAAAGGGCGTTATCCAAAGTAGATCATATTCGGGCCTCTGCGCCAGGTCAACACAATGCCGCGTCGGCCGACCGGTCCCGGCCGCCTTGCCGGGCCAGTGGATTATCTGTATCATCCGCTAACTGCGGGACTTAAGCAAGTCCCAGAGTTTCTTCTGGGCCTCTTCAAACTCGCAGTAAGCCTGGTTGACCTGTTCGCGAATCTGCTGAAGCTGCGGGTCGGTCGCCTCGAGCGTTTCGCCCGCGATTTTGATCAGTTGAGTTAACTTGTTATTGACTCGGTCCAGGGTGCCCGCGGCGTCGGCGAAGGACCGGGCCGCCGCCATCAGGTTGGCGTATTCGACCTCTTCCTGCTCGGGTTTGTGCAAAAGGCGCCAGGGGTTTTGGCGGATTTCCTTGGCGGTCGCCTTGAGGTGGGCGGCGGTTTCGGCGAAGTTGTCGACCGCCGACTGGAGGGCGTCGCGATTCAGCGAGACGAACCGCTGGCCCGTGTCGGAGATCTCCCTGACGTTCTGGAGGCTTGTCTGGGCCAGGGACATCGACTCGTGGAGCCTGGCCAGCAGGCTCTCGGGATTCTCGCGGTTTGTTTCCTCCGCGAGCGGGGCGGATATCTCCTCGTCGAGGCGCTTGGCCGTCGTTTCGACATGGTTGAGCGTACGGTCGATCTTCGGCCGGTTCTCCTCGATCATCGCCTGGGTCGCAGCGAGCGACTCGTTGAGCTTGTCGAGGGCGGCGTAGACCCGGCCGAGCGCCGCCTCCTTGTCGCCGCGGTCGAGTTCGCCCTGCAGCACGTCGGTCAGGGCGTTGATCCGATCGACGGTGACGTGGACCTTGGCCATCAGGGCCGCCTGTTCCTCCGGGTTCATCTCGCGGCGCAGGCTGGTTGAGATGGCGTTCACGTCGTCGAGGCTGTGGTGAATTTTGGCGATGATCGATTGCGGGTTGTCCGGGTTTAGCTGTCCTTTGAGCTGGGCCAGCAGGCTGTCCGGCTGGGTTTCGTCCAGCTCGCGGGCGATTTTTTCGAGCAACTGGTTCATGCCGGCCGGCGGCTGGCCCTCGATCACGACGTCCGCGTCGATCCGCGGGCCCTCGTCGCCGGTGTCGGTGATTTTGAGGCTGCCGCCCTCGCCCAGGACGGCGGTGCCGATGCCGATCGCCGCGTCGCGATGGATCGTAAAGTGCTCCGGGATCTGGGCCTGCACGAGGACCGCGAGTTTGCCGGTCTGAGAGTCCTGGCGGTGCTGGATGGCGGTGACCTGTCCGACGTTGACGCCGCGGACCGAAACCGGGTCGCCGACCCGCAGTCCGCCGGTCTCTTCGAAGCGGACGGTGATGGTCTGCGTCTCGGTGAACATGCGGTCCCAGTTGCCGACAAAGCCCAGCACGGCCAGGAACAGCAGGATGACCACCGCCACGGTGATCCCGATCTTCAATTCGTTACGCTCCTGTCGCATATCGCTTCCTCTTGACCGGTTAGCCGGATGCCAGAAGGTTCTCGTATTCGCTCAATCCCTGCACATCGGTCAGCGGCCCGGCGCCCTCGCCCAGCAGGAACTGTCGGATCAGGCGGTCCTGCGGGTTTTCCAGGCTCTTCGGATCGGCCTTCCGCAGGCGGTCAAACTCGTCCCGTGTGCCTTCCCGCAACACCCTTCCCGCGTGCAGCATGACCATGCGGTCGGCGATGCGGAACGCGGAGCTCATCTCGTGCGTGACCACCACGGACGTGACGCCCAGCTTCTTGGTCAGCGAGAGGATCAGCTCGTCGATGGCGGCGCTGGTGACCGGGTCGAGTCCCGCCGACGGTTCGTCGTAGAACAGGATTTCCGGGTCCAGGGCGGTGGCGCGGGCCAGTCCGCCGCGCTTTTTCTGGCCCCCGGAGAGCTGCGAGGGCATCTTGTCGCGGTGCGGCAGCATTCTGACCTGTTCGAGTTTCATCGTCACGATAATGTTGATCACCGACGGATCGATGTCGCTATGCTCGCGCAGGGGCAGGGCCACGTTTTCGCCCAACGTCATCGAGTTGAACAGGGCGCCGGACTGGAACAGGATGCCGAACTTCTTGCGGGTTTCGTTGAGCTGCTGTTCATCCATCGTGGTGATGTCCTGACCGAACAGCAGCACGCGCCCCTCGTCGACGGGATACTCGCCGATCATGCAGTTCAGCAGGGTGCTCTTGCCGCAACCGCTGCCGCCCATGATGACGAGCGTCTCGCCGCGGAACGCCTTGAGGTTGATCCGGTCCAGCACTTTGACCGGCCGGCCATTGGGATCGGGAAACGTCTTGACCAGGTTGTCGACCTCGATCACGGCTTCGGCCATGCTACCATCCCAACACGTAGAACGCGGCGGTGAAGAGGCAGTCGGTCCCGATCAGGGAGACGATGCTGAGCACCACCGTATCGGTTGTCGCCCGGCCCACGCCGACCGCGCCGCCGCTGACCCGCAGGCCCTTGAGGCACGCGATCAGGCTGATCAGCAGCCCGAAGACTCCCGCCTTGACCAGGCCGGTGATAAAATCGCGGACCACCAGGGCGTCCTGGGTGTTCTGCAGGTACACGTGCGGGTCGATGCCCAGCATGAGGATGCTCGTGCCCGCGCCGCCGATGATGCCGACGACGTCGGAGATCACGGCCAGGCAGACCAGCATGAAGACGGTGGCCACAAACCGCGGCACGACGAGGAAGTTGATGGGGTTGAGGGCGTGGGCCCGCAGGGCTTTGACCTCCTCGGCTTCGACCATCGCCCCGATCTCCGCGGCGATCGACGCTCCGGCAAATCCGGACAGCACTACCGCGGTGATCAGCGGCCCCAGTTCGCGAAAGACCGCCACCGCGATGATGTTGGCCACCTTGTCCAACTGCCCGTAGTCCTTGAGCGTCGGCGCCATTTGCAGGGCCAGGATGATCCCGATGAAGACTTGGACCAGCACGATGATCGGAATGCTGCGATAGCCCACCCGCACCATCTGGGCGAACACCGATTCGCGGCGGAATTTCACGTCCCGCCGATAGGTTGCGGCCAGCGTCCACCAGAGGGTCTGGCCCAGCAGCACGGTCAGCCCGCCGAGGAACCGCGCCCCGCCTTCCAGGCCGTCGAGACCCGCGTAGACGCCTCGGCCGATCAGCACGAACGGCCGGGCCAGCCAACGGGTCTGTGACGAAACAGCGCTATCCGCCACGGCTTTGGACCTCCGCTAGCGTGTCGCGGATCTCGAACAGGTCGGTCAGGCGGGCGATCTCGAAGACGTTCCGCACCCGCTCCTGCATCGCGACCAGGGCCATCCGTCCCTTGTAGCGCTTGACCCGCTGAAGGGCCTCGACCAGCGTGGCCACTCCGGAGGAGTCCATGTGCGGTACCTTCGAGAGGTCGATCGCCAGGGTCGCCGGTCTGCTCTGCGTCGCCTCGAGCAGTGCCTTGCGCACCTCCGGCGAGCAGTACAGGTCGATGTCGCCGTGGAGTTTGACCAGCGTGGTCCCGTCCGCGTCCTGAATCTCGCGTACCGGTCCGCCCGTCTGACCACCTTCGGGTGCCGTCATGACTCGCTCCCTTGCCCTTCATCGAGAAACTTCACCATGGTCATTTCCATCCCGCCTTGCTCGTGGCGGCGATAGGTCACCTGGGCCATCGCAGCCCGGATCAGATGCACGCCCAGACCGCCCGGACGCACGTCGTCCAGATCGCGGCCCTTGATCGCCGACGGGTCCACCTGGCGGCCGAAGTCGCGAACGACCAGCCTCAGGGCCCGGCGGGCGTCCAACACCACCATCTCCATGCTCACGTCGATCCGCTGCTCGGTGCTTCCCTCGTAGCCGTGCTCGATCACGTTGGCCAGCGCCTCATTGAGGGCCAGGCCGATCTGGCCCACCTGCTGCCCGGTGAACCCTTCCCGGCTGGCAAAGGCTTCGGCGGCCGCCCTGACCACGCAGATCTGCTTGGGATCCGAGGCAATCCGCATCCGGATCACCTTGCTCTCCGTTCTGATCGACACAATCGATTACTCCGAGCCGCCCGTCGTGACCGGCGGGCCGGCTGGTTTCGGCCTGGTTTTTGAACCGCTGATCCTATTCTCTTTGAGCCACGTCCGCCAGCGTTCGACCGCTTCGACCCGCTCGTGGAGCGGCCCGTACGGCTGATACCCGAAGTCCTGCCCGGTCATCTCTCGCAGGGCGGAGACGGCGGCCAGGCGCACCGCGGCGTCCTCATCGTCCAGCCGGTCCACGATCAGCGGAAGGGCCGACCGATCGTCCCGTTCCAGCGCCTCAACGATCGCCCGCACGCGCTCGGCTGCCTGAGGGTCCTGGATGCGCTGCTGATACTCCACCTCGGCGACCTGCCGACCGCAGCCGGCCAGCATCGCCGCTGCGATGGCGGTAGTCAGAACCGATCTGTATCCGCTCCAGGACATGCTTCCGTTCCTCAATTCAGGACCGGCTGCGGCTGGCCACGGTGACGGGTGGCACCCCGAATGCGGCGCGCACCAACCGCTACTTCTATTCTATCGGCTGATCGCCCGTTGCGGCCCACTGCAAAAAGCACCGCCATTGCCGGTTGACGGCTAGAGTCCCAGCAGCCGCACGGCGTTATCGTGCAGGATCTTGCGCTTGTCCTGGTCGGCGATTTCGGCGTGATCGATCCGGGCTCGCTGCATGGGGGCGGAATACAGCGGCGTGTCGGTGCCGAACAGGATGCGGTCCGACCCGATCTGCCGGACGGCCCATTCCAGCAGGTTGGCGGTGATTCCCGATGCGCTGGAGGTGTCGACGAACACGTTGCCGTGCCGACTTGACTGGACTGCCCGCACCTGGTGGCCTGGATCGCCGTCGAACCCGCAGCCCAGGTGTGCCAGGATCAGCCGGACGTCCGGGAAATCGTTGGCGAACTTGACGAAATCGCTCGGCAGGCTCCGCTCCTCGCCGCTGTGGGTGATGATGACCGTTCGCAGCTCCGCCGCCAGCTCGAACAGCGACCGGCCGTGCTCGGTGATCGGGTATTCGTGTTCTTCCGGATGGACCTTGATGCCCACGCACCACGGCTGGGTCAGCATCTCGCGGGCCTGGTCGAACGTTTGCGGCTGGCGCGGGTCGACGACCACCCACTGGCGGAGCTCCGGCCACCGGGCCACCACCGTCGCGGCCTCCTCGTTGCCCGCGGCGGCGTCCGCCTTGCCTCGTGGCATCAGCCCCAGCAGCGGCGAGACCACGGTGACCTGCACGCGGGCCCGCCTCGCCCGGTCCACCACCACCTCCGGCCCGCCGGTCATCAGCTCGTTCTTGATGCCGGCGTTTTCCTGGGTGTAGATCCCGTAGTGTCCGTGTACGTCGATCGCCTTCTGTTCGCGAATGTCCATCGCAGGCCCTTGTTGCAGAGAGATTTCGTTTTGCCGACTGGTGATGTGAGTATAGGGTCATCCGGTGGGTCAGGCAATGGCACAGTGCCGGATTCTTCGGATCGGAAGAGGCGATGAGCGCGCAGACCATGCAACTGGGTTCGATCGGGGCTGGGGCGGCTCGGCGGATGTGCGGACCGGCCATGCGGTGCACGCTTCCGCGCTTGCCGACCGACCTCCTCGGCTGTGATTTTCACCGTGATCACCTTCGCTTGGCCATGCTCTCCGGGTACGGCGCGAGCTCCATCGTACCCGCGTTGGAAGGTGCAGAGCGAAGCGGTGTGCCTTCTGGCGTGTCCGCGGGCTTGTTTTCCGCTTGAGGCCTGAATGGCCAACCTGAAGGTGGCCTCAGAACTCGTTGAAAACCCCATGGCCGGGACGGAGCCTTCCGTCGGCTTCTATGAAGGCAAGATTGCCCGGCGCGCTCAGCGGTCCGAACTCGGGCCGATGAGCATCCGCGATGAGGCTGTGATGCAGGAGATAGACGAGCCAGCCGATACCCCGTCTCTTCAGTTGTTCGAGGGTATAGCGAATGATCTCGACCCGCTTGTCGTCGTCCGTGGCGCCCCAGCACGTCTCCGTTGCGATCAGAGGTTTGCCGACACTGCGGGCAAATCGCACATAGTCATCCAATGACTTCTCGTAGGCATCCTTTTCGTGCACCGGGCTGTCGCATGTCCAATAGGGATGGATGCTGAGAATATCACTGATCGGTTCAATCTGTTGGATTCCATCGAGGCCATGTACCGCATGA
>JAAYCJ010000141.1 GCA_012729815.1 Phycisphaerae bacterium
CGCTGACCCCGGCCAATCCAGCGAACACGCCCTCAGCCAACCGCACCGGCCCGAGTGCGGGCATCGGCGCAACGACGCTGTGCCCCAGCCGCCGAGCCAGTTCGAACCCGTCACCGCTCGAGCCGGTTCGCGGATATGACCGTCCGCCAGCCGCGATCACCACCGTTGCCGCCTCAAGGTCGCCCTCAGCCGTTGATACGTAGAATCCGCCGGACGACTCAGATCGAACATTCTGCACCGGCCGGCCCAGAATCAGCCTCACACCGGCCTCCCGGACATGACGAACCATTGCCTCGGTGAACGCCGCCGATCCGCCGCGGACCAGCCGTCGGCCCTGGTCACATTCAAGCCGAAGGCCCAACTCCGCGCAGAACGCCTCAAGCAACTCCGATCCGAACGCCGCCAGGGCGCTGCGCAGAAACGGTCCGCTTGGCCCCATCTCGCGTATGAATCGATCAAGCGGCACATCCGGGCTGATATTACCGTTGCCGCCGCCCGAGAGCCGCAGCTTCCGGCCTACCTGATCGTTCTTTTCGAGCAGGGCCGTCCGCAGACCGCGAGCGGCAGCGGTGGCGGCGGCCATCAGTCCCGCCGGGCCCGCTCCAATTACCATGCAGTCATATCCAGTTTCCAGCTTCATAACGACCGCAATTCTATCGCGAAACCGCCGACGGTGCGCTTGCTTTCGGCTGCTTCTCACGATTGCCTGCGCCAAGCTGATTGTACAGGCATGCCGGTGGATATCTCGGCGACTTCGGCGAAAAAGGACCGTGGCAACTGTCCGATCAGTCGACCGGCGGGCGTCGCTCCCACAGCCGGGGATTCGCAAAGAGGCCGGGCCGCTGGCGACCGTAGATCGGCGGCGGGTCATCCTGCAGCCGATCCCAAAGCGCCAGCCAGTCCTCACGCCCCAGGGCCCGTCCCGCCAGGAGCAAGGCGGCCGGCGGCGGAGGCGTGTCAACAATTCCTTCGGGTCTTGGATAGGGCCACACCTGCGATCCGCTCAGGTACGGCAACAGGTAATCGAGCACGCGAACCAGCCCGCGGCCGTCGTCGGTCTCAAAGCGGAAGAGATCTTCACCCGGTCCGCTCAGCAGCAGGCAGTTGGCGGCCAGGCCGTTGAGGCCGAGGATCGCATAGGAGAATGGCCGGGTCCGCGCCAGCTCCCGCGGCATTCGCCCGTCGGGTTCGACCTGCTGTGGAATGATGATCTCGCGGTAAAGTTGGCGACACTCCGGCAACCGGTCGGTCTGGCCCGAGAATCGCGAAAACGCCGCGGCCTGGGCCAGCCACAGAATCGAATGATTGTTCGGCTGATCCTTCTCGCTGCGGCCGTGATCGCTGGTCAGCAGCCACCGGTTGTACCGCCCGAACCACTCCCGCAGGCCGCTCACAAGCCCGGCGCTGAGTCTGTCTTTCAACTGCTCGACCGCCAGCGTCAGCTCGATCAGGCCCGATGTGTCGATGATTCCAATGCCTCGCCCGCGACAGACGCCGTGGATCGCCTGTCCGTACTCAAGGTGCGGAGCCATCGCCGTCCGCTCGTCGAGGAACCACGTTGCCAGCAGCCGTTCGACCTTCTCCAGCCAGCGCCGCTCCGCGGTCAACTCATACGCTACGGCCAGCCCGCCGACCGCAGCGGCAAGGTCGTGCATGGCGTTAAGGTGGGCGAGAAATGCATCTGGATTGACGAATCCGTCGCGGCGGATGTGCGGGCCGTCGGGATCGTCCGGATTGGGCCACCAGTAGGGGCCCTCGGAGTAATAGTCGTGCTCCGTTCCGCCGCTTCGCGGACAACGGAGAAACGTCACGCTGTATTCCGGGCCGGCCAGATACCGCTTGGCCTCGGCCAGTAGGCGTCCGCGTTCCGCTTCCGTCGGGTCGGTCATCGTTCCGGCGCTACTTGAATTTCGGCAGCATCTCGCCGTGGGCCTCGATCAGGTCGTCGCAGAGCCGCCGGATTTGATCGAGCGGCAACTCATCCGCGGTGTGCGGGTCCAGGTACGCCGCCTGGTAGACCGCATCCCGCTTCTTTGTCAGCGCCGCCTCGATCGTCATCAACTGCACGTTGACGTTGGTCCGGTTTAGCGCCGCGCACTGCTCGGGCAACTCACCCACGTAACAGCCCTGGACGCCGTTGCGATCGATCAAACATGGTACCTCGACGCACGCCTTGGCCGGCAGGTTCGTGATCAATCCCGTGTTCAGGATGTTCCCGTGGATGCGGAACGGCCGATCCGTTTCCATCGCCTCCATGATCCCGGAGGCGTATTCGCAGGTCTTGGTGTGGGTGATCTGGCGGTTGTTGACCAGTTCATCCCGCTGCTTCTTCCAACCTTCGATCTGGTTTACGCACCGCCGCGGGTACTCGTCCAGCGGGATGTTGTACTCCTCGATCAGCTCCGGATACCCGCTCTTGATCCAGTACGGGCTGTACTCGGCGTTGTGCTCCGACGACTCGGTCACGTAGCAACCGAACCGGCGCATGATCTCCAGGCGGATCATATCATGGTGCTTCTCGCCTTTCTTGCGGGCCTGGTCGAGAATCTTGAACGCCCGTTTCTTGATCTCGGGGTACAGATCCTTGTTGCCGTCGCGGATCTCCAGCAGCCACGCCATGTGGTTGATCCCGGCGATCCGCCACTTGAGCGTCTTGACCTGGTCGTTCATCCCGACAATGTTCAACAGATGCCTGGCGCAGCCCTGCACCGAATGGCACAGCCCGACCGCCCGAACCGCCGTTGCCTGCTGCATGGCGCCGGTGATCATCGCCAGCGGGTTCACGTAGGTCAGGAACCACGCATTGGGGCAGACCTGCTCCATGTCGCGGGCGAAGTCGAGGACCACCGGGATCGTCCGCAAGGCCCGGAAAATCCCGCCGATGCCCAGCGTGTCGCCGATCGTCTGCCGCAGGCCGTACCGTTTGGGTACTTCGAAGTCGATCACCGTGCCCGGATCGTAGCCGCCGACCTGGATTGCGTTGACCACGTAGTCGGCTCCCTTGAGGGCCGCTTTGCGGCTCTTGACCCCGCAATGAGCGGAAATCCTCGCCCGCCCGTCGTTGATGTTCTCGTTGAGCCGGTCGAGCATGAGCTTCGACTCTTTGAGCCGCTTGGGGTCGATGTCGTACAGGGCGATCTGAGACTCCCGCAGGGCCTCCGTAAGCATGCAGTCGCCCAGCACGCTCTTGGCGAATACCGTGCTGCCGGCGCCCATGAATGCGATCTTGGCCATTCCTCATTCTCCTCAACGTAAAAATGGCGTCCAGCCTGGATGCACAAAACGCGGGATTCTAGCAACACACCGGGCCCATTGCCAGAGGCATTTGCCAGAGCCGAGTGACGAACCGCCGGCGGCCAATTCCGCCGGCCAGACGAACGCCGACCGCCGCCGGTCTCAGTAGTCCCGTTCCTTCAGCGGCTGGTAGTCCACCTTGTTCGACCCGATGTAGACCTGACGCGGCCGCGAGATCCGGGCCCCGGGCTCGGCGTGTTGCTCGCGCCAGTGGGCGATCCAGCCCGGCAGACGCCCGATCGCGAACATCACCGTGAACATGTTGACCGGGATATTCAACGCCCGCAGGATGATCCCGCTGTAGAAATCCACGTTCGGGTACAGCTTGCGCTCGACGAAGTACGAATCCTCCAGGGCCAGTTCCTCCAGGCCGCGGGCGATGTTCAGCAGCGGATCGTTGACGTTCAGCTTGGCCAGCACCTTGTCCGTGGCCTCCTTGATGATCCGCGCCCGAGGATCGTAGTTCTTGTACACCCGGTGCCCGAACCCCATCAGGCGGAACCCGCTGTTCTTGTCCTTGGCCAGCTTGATGCACTCGGCCGGGCTCATCCCGCCGCGGTGGATCTCCTCGAGCATCTCGATCACCGCCATGTTGGCCCCTCCGTGCAGCCGTCCCCACAGGGCGCAGACGCCCGCCGCGCATGAGGCGAATACGTTGGCCTGGCTCGATCCGACCATCCGCACCGTCGAGGTGCTGCAATTCTGCTCGTGATCCGCGTGCAGGATCAGCAGCAGGTTCAGCGCGTCCTCGATCTCCGGCTCGATGACGTGCTGGTCGTACGGCATCGAGAACATCATGTGCATCAGGTTCGCGCAGTACCGCAGCCGCGGGTCCGGGTAGATGTACGGCAGGCCCATCGACCGGCGGTACGAAAATGCCGCGATCGTGCGAATCTTGCTGATAAGCCGCGCCGCAATCTCCTCGAACGCCTCCACGTCGCCCGGCACCAGAAACTGGTAGTGGAAGCACGAGAGGGCGTTGAGCATCGCCGAGAGCATCGCCATCGGCGGCGCGTCCACCGGAAACCCCTCGAAGTGGTGCTTCATTGCCTCGTTCAGGTGGGCGTTGGCGGTTAGACGCTCGCTGAACCGCCGCAACTCGCTGCGGCTGGGCAGCCGGCCGAAAATCAGCAACCACGCCACCTCGACGAAGTTCGGCTTCTCCACGAATTGCTCGATCGGAATGCCGCGGTACCGCAAAACGCCTTTCTCCCCGTCGATGAAGGTGATTGTGCTCTGGCATGATCCGGTGTTGCCGTATCCGGGATCCAGGGTGATCACCCCCATCTGGTTGCGAAGCTGGGAGATGTCGATCGCCACTTCCCCTTCGGTCCCGCGAACCACGGGAAGCTCAATCCGCTTATCCCCGATAGTCAGAACGGCCATTTCCGCCATGGTGACTCCTTTCTTCGCATCCGTGAACAACCAGCCTACCGCCAGCCCGATTACTATACCATGAGCACCCCTGTGCGGCAACCCTGGCGGGCCGTGCCAAACGCCTTGGCCGCAAGACCCTGCAAAAAAGCGCCGAGGGCCCTTGACATCGCCAGGGTTCTCGTGGTACGATAAATCTATCTGAACCGGTTCAGATAATCATGGACGAGGGCTTCGTCGAATGGCGCCCCGTATCATCGACATCGCGAACAAAGCTGGCGTGGCCAAAGCGACCGTTTCGGCGGTGCTGAACGACAAGGCCGACCGGATCGGCATTTCCCAGAGCACCCGCCTCCGCGTCCTCCAGATCGCCCGGCAGCTCGGCTATCAGCCGAACGCCGCGGCCAAGGCCCTGGCTACCCGCCGTACCGGCCACATCGGCTTCATATTATCGGACACCGTGGAGGACGGTTGGGCCAACGTCTACTATGCCCATTGCCTGCTGGGCGTGGAGCGCGAGTGCCGCCGCCGCGGGTACGGGCTCACCATCAGCACGTACAATCTGTCCAATCTGGACACCTTCGTCTTCCCGCCCAAGGTGGGCCAGCGGAGCGTCGACGGGTTGATCCTGGCCGATTGCGTCGGGGCCGAGGTCCTGGCGCGGTTCCGGGAGTTCGGCATCCCACTCGTGTGCATCGGCGACGACGTGGAGTCCTCCGAGCACATCTGCGCGGTGACATCCGACTTTGTCGGCCATCATCTGCAGGGCATTCGGTATCTGGCCGGGCTGGGCCACCGGCGGATCGGATTCCACATTCCCGACCGGCGCCGGGCGCGGGAGCTGGCGGAAAAACTCATCGACATTACGGACCGCGACCCTCAGACACGCCACTGCGAGGTCACGCTGATGATGACCGCGGGCCGGGCGGCGGGATACCGCGAAGCGGACTCGGTGATGGACCTGTGGCTTCGATTCCCCGACGATACAAGGCCGACGGCGCTCTTCGGCACCTACCAGGTGATCCTCGCCTTCATGAAGAACCTGCGCAAACGCGGCCTGCGGTGTCCGGACGATGTGAGTCTGATCAGCGGGTACGACGCCCCGTTCTGTGCCCTGGCTGAGCCGGCAGTTACCTCGGTGCGGCAGGACATGGCCGGTCTGGGCGAGAGGGCGGCGGCGATGATCCTCGACCACGTCGAAGGGGAACGCGAACTCGAGCCGGGTTCGCATCCCTGGGAAGGGGTCTCGGAATTGGTCGTTCGCGAGACGTGCACGTCGCCAAGGAGCAAACCATGACAAAGAATTCGAAATCGCCGGTCACGGATTGCCGGACGCCGACGCGGACCGCGTGGTTCGCGGACGATCGCAAGCGGAGAACGCCCACGTCCTTTACGCTGATCGAACTCCTGGTGGTGGTCGCGATCATCGCGGTGCTGGTGGCCATTCTGTTGCCTGCCCTCTCAGCCGCGAGGGAGCAGGCCAAAGCGGCTGAGTGCGCGTCAAACCTTCGCCAGCTCGGCCTGGGAATCTTCAACTACGCCGAGAACCACAACGGCGTCATGTACAAGGCATACGTTGACGAATACGACTGGCGGGTTCACCCGTCGTCCTGGTGGACCTGGGCGCTGTATCTGACCGGCTACCTTCCTCACCCGGAGGCCGCCGGTGGCGACAGTCGAAGCCGGATCTGGCGATGTCCCACCGCCGAAACCGACGCCGCGGGCAACGGCTGCAAGGCCGCGGTGAACTACACCTACCTGCGCATGTATAACGAGTACTGGTGGGAGACGACGACGACCGCCATGTGGTGTCGACTGGACGGGATCGACAATCCGAGCCGGCAGATATTCCTGATCGACGGCGTCCTGAGAGGCGAGGACCTCGGAGGCGGCAGCGCGGGATGCATGTCCGGCGCCGGGACACGCTTCGGGATGATCATACCGGAGTACTTCCTCAGCGGATCGGCGGGATTCGTCCACGGCGGAAACGCCAGTATGCTTTTCTCCGACTGGCACGTCGCCGGCTGTTTCCGCCACGACGTGACCAGGGACATGTGCGACAATCCGGATTAGGTGAAGCGATCGAAGTCGGCGGTTTTTTCAGAACGGCTTCCTTGAAGAGAATGACCTCTTGTGACGGGAGTGTGCGCTGATGGTGCGTATCGCGGTATTGGTATGTGTGCTGTGGACTCTCGGATTCGCCGGTGAAGCGGTCGCCGCCGCGACCGCGCCAGTCGAGGAGATGATCGGCGATTCCGGATTTGAGGGAACGCTTAACGCCGACCACTGGTACTTCGCCCAGGATGGTACAGACTGGGATGGGTTCAAGGCGTGGAAGGAAACGAGCGAGGCCGCGGCGGACGATCGGATCAAGACCGAAGGAAAGCGGTCGCTGCGAATGACGGGCCCGGCCACGGTGGTGAGCAAGGCGTTTCCGTACAACGGAGAGAAGCTGATCTTGAGTGGCTGGATTCGCACGCAGGACATCAAAGGAAGCGGATGGTGCGGAGCGGGGATCCAATTCGTGGGCCTTGACGCGGATGGGAAGCACTTCTGCCATCACGACCTATGGATCGGTTTCGGAACGAACGACTGGCGGCATCATCGAGCGGAGCACTCCTTCCCAGCCGCGGTCAAGAAGGTCCAGGTCTGGATTCGGATCTTCGATACGGCGACGGGCACGGCGTGGTTCGACGACGTTCGTCTCCAGCGGATTCCCATCGGTACGGTCCGCCCTTTCGACCCGACACAGGCCACGGTGACGATCGACGCGGGCAAGCCGGGCGAACCGATCCGCCATCGGGTCTGGGCCGGAGTCGACGCGGCGTTCGCATGCTGGCTGGTCAGGCCGGACGTTCAGGAAATGCTCCCCTGGCTGCAGCGGGCGGGTTTCGAGATGATCCGTATCCACGAAATCTCCAACGGTCTGGAGATATACCCTTGCGACGACGATTCGGGAAACCCGGTCTACAACTGGGAGCGGTTCGACCTTGTCTTCGACGCGCTGCTCAAGCACGGCCTGCGGCCGAATATCACGCTCGAAACGACGCCGCAGGCACTGGACCGGCCGGGGACCAAACGTCCCAACTTCCAGAATACCGACCCGCCGCGGGATATGGCCCAATGGGGCCGGTACGTCGAGGCCATCTTCGATCATGCCGTCGGGCGCTACGGCAAGGACGAAGTCCAGAAGTGGTTCTGGGAGATATGGAACGAGCCGTGCTTCCCCAGCGGGTATTACACCGGAACCCGCGACGAGCTGGTTGAGATCATGGACCGGTGCTACCTCGCCGCCGAACGGATCGAAGAAAAGTACGACATGAACCTGATGATGGGCTTGACCAGCAGCGGCGACCGCTCGGGCGAGGAGGCGTTCCTCAAACGCCTCTCGCAAATGGGCCGTCTGGGCCAGGTCGATCACTACTCGCAACACTACTACGCCGGTGGCTCCTCATCGCTTCGCATGTTCCAGGAGGCAATCCCGGCCTTGTGGGATTTCGAAAAGCAGTTTTCGGGCCTGAAGTTCAAGCAGGTTGGATGCACGGAATGGAACTGCAACTCGAGGCAGAGTCCGCTGTTCGACATGCCGTGGAACGCGAGTTTTGCGGTCAAAACGGTGCGGATCATGCTGGACGAAGGGCTGGACTATGCGACGTACTTCGGCCTGGTGGACCATCCGGAGATCCCGCTGCCGCCGCCGCTGTTCGTCCCGGGCGGCGCTATGGGCATGTTCACGCGATTTGCCAACCCGGTGCCCAAGCCGGTCTACAACGCCTTTGTATTTCTCAACGAACTCAAGGGCGGCCGGCGGCTTGGTTTCGAATCGAGCAACGACCCGATCGACGGCCTGGCCGTAGTCATGCCGGACGGATCGGTGCGGATCATTTTGGCCAACTTCGACGAGGACACCTCGCGCCAGCCGTATCAGACCAAGGTGACGGTGGCGGTAGGGGGGCTCGACGGCGGCGACTACCGGTGCACCCGCCACTGGGCCGCGGATGAAACGCACGGCAACACCTGCGGCAAGTGGGCCGAGATGGGCAAGCCCAACGTGGACGATGAGAAGGCCAAACTCCAGGTGGCTGAGGAGATCAAGAACATCGCGATCGAGCCTGCCACGGTCGTCCGCGAGAACGGCGAGGTCACGCTCGTGCTGGACGTGCCGAGCCCGGGAATTCGTTTTGTGGAACTGCGGGAGACGCCCAAATGAAAACAATCAGAATCATCCTGTTAACGTGCGTCATCGCTGCGATGCTGGATCAGGCCGCCGCGGACAACGCCGACGGCGCGCTGGCCACGGAGCATTGGCCGGCGACGCTTCCCGCGGCCTTCGCCGGGGATTCGATGACGATCGACCGGATCACGATCAGTCCGAAGAGCGGCGAATCGCGGGCCCGGTACGACGATCTGATGATCGGACCGGACCTGAGCATGGTCGATGCGCCGCATTCGTCCATGCTGATCACCGCTGAAGCGGTCCTGAATCCGGACTCCCAACTGAGCAAGGGTTTCGTCGAGAGCCTGCGCGCGACCGGGTCCAACGCGGTTCGCCACTGGGCGGACGGGCCCTGGTGGAATCCCCTCGGCGCCGAAGCCACCATCCGCACCCTCGTGGACGAAGGCCATGAATGGGTCAAGTACGATACGGAGCAGAAGATCGCCGATTGGCCCAAGACCTGGCCGGACGGGTTCCAGGTGATCGATTTCTTCGCCTCGCGCGGCTTCGACCAGTCCCTCACCGTGGCCACCAACTACGTCGATCCGGACACCGGAAAGGTGTACCGCACGCGACAGGTGTGCAACGACGTCGACGGCGTCCTCGCCAGGGCGGCCCAGGCCAACGCGGGAAGCTTCGCCCGCCATTTCCGCGACAAAGGCTACAAGACACGCCTGGTCATCGAGATCGGCAACGAAGCCGTTGGATACGACAAGGACGGCCAGCCCAGCGAGCTCGAGTACGCGCGGATGTGTCGGGCGTATATCGACGCGGTCAAGTGGGCGAACCCAACGGTCGAGGTCGCCGCCGTTGGTGGCAGAACGGGTATGGAAGGGGTCGACCCTTTGTACTCAGCCGCGTCGATCGGAATGGGCAGCCGGCGGTTCTTCCGCGCACTGGGCAAAGACATGACCGGTAAGCTCGATCATTACGTACTGCACATCTATGATGGCTATCACTATCGCGACCTCAGTAACGCCCGCGTCAGCGATATCCCCGACATGCTGGACAACTGGCGGTCGGACCTGGACGCCGAAGGTTTCGCCAAAACCCGGATTTTCATCACCGAGTACCGGTTCAACCTCTGGAACCGCTCGTGGCAGACGGTCGGAGCCGCCCTGGCTGAGGCGGCACGAATGATGATGCAGGTCGCGAATCGACGGGTCTCGGGCGTCTTCATCTACTGTGCGCCCATCAGCGCCCTGTTCAACTACTCGGACGGCACGACCTGGACCCTGGTTCAGCCGCCGGGAGAGAGCATCCCCGTCGAGACGAAGAACGGCCACATCGTCGACACCAAGCCGGACCTTGGCCCTCGCTACCGCATCCTTCCCACCGGCTATGTCCAACAACTCCTCGCCGAAACCTGCCGCGGAGAATTGGTCGACGCGATGGCCGTCGGCGACTACGGTGCGGTGACGTATCTGCTGACCCGGGAGGGTCCGACCTGTCGCCTTCTGGTGGCCAATCTTCAATCATCGGCGGTTCAGATCAACGCACCCGGCCTGACCGCGGGCAAGACCTGGGTCTTTCAGGGAACCAGCCTCTCAGCGGAGCCGGCCGACACGATCGACCAGCCCTATGGGATTAAGGAGACCGTATTCGACGGCAACGTGCCGCCGTCCTCGTTGACGCTGATCCTGCTGCACAGTGGGAAAGAACAGTAATCCCCTTGGAAAAGGCTTGTACTTCACCCGCCGGACGCTATAAACCTGCGGTTTGTGCATAGCTTCTCCGGAATGACGGCGACTGCTTGATGACGTTGAGTTCAAAAAGAGGTTCACATGGCCAAGTATAATTTCAAAATCGGGATCATGCTGGATTCGTTGCGGCTGCCGGTTGACGAGGCTTTAGCTGAAGCCCACCGCCTCGGAGCCGAGGGCATCCAGGTTTACTGCGTCGGCGGCGACCTGCACCCGGACCGGCTGACCGGCCAGGCCCGCCAGGACTTCCTGGCCAAGGTCCGCGACAACGGCTTGGTCATCTCCGCCTGGTGCGGTGAACTGGGCGGCTTCGTGGTCGATCGGCCTGAAGCCGAACACCGCGTCAGCGAGACCCTCAAGTTCCTCGAACTGACCGCCGCCACGGGTATCAAGGTCCTGACCGCCCACGTCGGCTCGTTCCGCGGTCAGCCGCAGGACAAGGTGGACAACTGCCGCTGGGCCCTCGAACAGGTGGGCAAGCGGGCCGAAAAGCTCGGCGTCACCTTCGCCACCGAGACCGGGGCCGAACCCGCCGACGAACTGCGGACTTTCCTCGACGACCTGGGCCAGCCCGGCCTCGGCGTCAACTACGACCCGGCCAACCTGGTCATGAAGGGATGGGACCACCTCGAAGGCGTCAAGGTCCTCCGTGACTACGTCGTCCATACCCACGCCAAGGACGGCCTGTTCGGCCAGGGCAAGGAAGTGGCCCTCGGCGACGGCGACGTGGATTTCCCCGGCTGGGTCGCCAATCTCAACGCGATCGGCTTCCACGGCTTCCTCGCCATCGAACGCGAAGTTGGCGAGAACCCCTCAGCCGACATCGCCCGGGCCATCGGCTTCCTGCAGAAACTCCGCTCGGGCAAGTAGCGCCGAAACCGGACCTCGTGCTTCGCGGACGCCACAGGTATCGGATGCGGTGACGCCTGGACCTTGCACCGAACCGCTGCGATGGTTACATTCACTCCGCCCGCAAAGTCACAAAGCAAGGAGGCCCGATGGCAAACCGACTTTTCGGCAAGGTGGTGCTGGTGACCGGGGCCAGCCGCGGCATCGGCCGGGCGACCGCGACGGCCCTGGCCGCTGACGGGGCGACGGTGGTCCTGGCCGCCCGGGCCGTCGACGAACTCGCCCGCACCGCCGAGGCCGTCCGTCAGGCCGGGGGCGAGGCCCTGACCGTCCCGGTTGAACTGACTGATGAGGCTTCGATCCGATCGCTGGTGGCGACCGTCGAACAGAAGCTGGGCCGCTTGGATGTCCTGATCAACAACGCCGGCGTCACCCACTCCGGTCCGCTCCAGGACACGCCGACCGACCGCTTCGACCACCTGATGGCGGTCAACGTCCGCGGCCCGTTCATCCTCATCCGCGAGGCTCTCCCGCTGCTGTGCCAAAGCGACTGCGGCATCATCGTCAACGTCTCTTCCGTCGTCGGCGTCAAGGGGTATCCCTACCAGTCCGCCTATACCGCTTCCAAGCACGCCCTGCGCGGGATGTCGATCGCCCTGGCTGAGGAACTTCGAGCCGAAAAACGCAACGTCCGCGTCCACGTGATCTGCCCGGGCGGCGTCGATACCGAAATGGTCTCCCGCGTCCGACCGGACATCGACAAGCAGGACCTGATCCGCCCGGAGGAGATCGCCGAACTGATCCGGTATCTGGTGACCCACGAGGGCAACGCCGTGGTCGATGAACTCCACATCCGCCGGGCCACCTCGTCACCGTGGTTCTGAGAACCATCACGCAAGGAACTGCCATGCACACCGACCAAGGTGCGTTCGTTCCCCAAACAGACCTCTCCGAACATCTCAGTACAGGCAAGCTGATGGACGCCTGGTATCTGCTGGCCAACCGCGACGTGGCCTTGCTCGTCGATACCGTCAAGCCGCGCATCCTGCGGCTCTTCACCTTCGGACGCTTCGGCACGTTCCAGCAGCTCGTCTACGACACCAACGGCCACGAAGAGGATCTCGGTATCTGGGGCATCGTGCCGACCTATCACGCCGACGGTCGCCGCTTTACGCCATTCCTGCACCGACCGTGCGTCTACGAAGACAACGGGCCCCAAGAGCTGATCTTCGACGAGAAAAACCGCCGCATCGACATGCGGGGCATTCGCTGCTTCGATCAGGACGGCCGGCAGGGGGGGCTGATCAACCTGCGGATCGCCCTGTCCGACGCGACACTGAAGGTCGAAGTGGACTACCCGCCGCAGGCCCAGCGGACGGAACTGGTCAGCCTCTGGTATCCCCTCTATACCGACTTCCGCAGCCAGGACGGCAAGCTCCGGCCCGTGGAGTTTTTCCAGTACGGATTTCATGGCTACTATCCGGATCGTTTCGATCAGGTGGTGGGCGCCAGGCTGCAACTGCTTGACCGCTACGGCCGGATGCCCAGCCTGCGGGTCGACGCGGGCGACAACCAGTGCCGGCTGATCTCCCACACCGACAAACAGCGTCATTCGGCCTTCCGCCTTCAGGTCTCGATTGAGGGTGATGGCCGGCCCGACGCCGTCACCTTCCAGTTCGTGCCCAATCCGGTCACCATCCAACTCAAACCCTACTACCGCGCCGGCGGCAAGGAACGCGTCGCTGTCCTCAGCCGCGAGAAACCCGCCGTGACGATCGACGAAAAACCGGTGCCCGTCCGAAGCGGCAGCAGGGGAGTTTGGACCATCAGGGTCGCTCCCGCCGCCGGCAAGCACCAGATCGTCGCCCGCACCGACCGCGGCCAATCCCAGCGGACCTTCGCCGCTCTCGACGACCCGCGGCCCGCCCTGGTCAAAATGGGCCGCGCCTCCGCCGCATTGCCCTGGCCCGCCGGTCCGCTCAAGAACATCATGCCCTATTTCTATCACCTCGACTTCCTGACTCCCGCCGGCCGTGGTGAAGGCATCGATATGGCCTGCGGCTACGGTCCTCACGCCCTGCGGGCCTACTGCATCCAGGTCACCGCGGCCTTGGTCGACCGCGACCGCACCCTCCTTGACCGTTGCTTTGCCAGCCTCCGGACCCTCATCCGAAAGGCCCACTGTTGCGACAACGGCGACCTGATCCTGCCGCATGGCCTGGACTTCGCCGGCCAGCCCACGCTGATCGAGTCCTCGCGGCCCTCCGATGCCTGCCTGATGGTCCGCGCCATGCTCTACGCCCACCATGGGTTCCGTCATTTCGACGACCGCAAAAACGCCGCCCGGTGCCTCGACTACGCCTGGCGCTTCGCCCACGTCCTGACCCGCATGCAACAGCCCGACGGGAGCTTCTGGCCGCGCTATCGCTATCCGACGCTCGAACCGGTCGGCAGCGAACCGATGGGCACCGTCAATAACTGGGCCATCCAGCTCTGGGAACTCGCCCGTCTTCTCGACGCTGATCATCCCGACCACGCCGCCTGCCTGCGCGACATCTGCCTGCGGCACGTCGACTTCCTGCTCGAAAGGAAACACCCGTCGCTGCTTAAAATCGCCGGCGGCGGCGAGGACCCGCCCAACTACATGGACGCCCTGGCCACCGCCTCGCTGTTCCTGCTCATCCAGTATGAAGCGACCAAAGACCCGCGCTACGCCGAATGGGCCAGGCAGGCCTTCACCATGGCCGCACTGAGCACCAACCTCTTCATCGATCAGCCGCACAACTTCTTCCATGCCTCTTGCGGCTTTTTGCCCCCGTTCTACGATCAGCCGCCGTTGCCCTGCAAGGGCGGTATGCACGACCTGACGCTCCTGGAGGCCGGCTGGTATCTCTACGAATACCTGGGCTTCCGGTTCGGACGCGACGTGGCCGCCTGCAACTTCGCCGACCGCCTGATCGACGGTATCCTGCCCAACGGCGCCCTCTACGGCATGACCGTCGAAGCCCCCAACTACTACTACCGCCGAACCGACGCCGCCGAGACCCTCGACTTCGGCGGCGTGGGAATTCACGGCTTCCACTGCGTCGAAGCCGCTCTCAAGCAGTAGCCCAGAAACACGTCCGCCAGAGTCGCTCGCCGATCCTACTTCGGATACGCCGTCTCTCCCTCGTTCGCCCGCCGCAACTTCGTCAATACCTCCGGCGCGAACTTCGGCTCGCGGTCGTAGTAGTACAACCCGTTGGTCTCCTGCTCGATATCGTAGAGTTGCGTATAGCACCACCCGCAGAGGTTCGGCGTCCCGTTGAGCACCTCGATCGTCTCGACGTACCGCCGCACGAACTCCTCCTCGGTCTTCGGCCGCTCGCCATAGCCCCAATCGCCGCCGCTGCTCCGCGGATTCCACCA
>JAAYCJ010000142.1 GCA_012729815.1 Phycisphaerae bacterium
CCGGGAATACAGCGGCAATACGGCCTTTGCAGGCGATTATGAGTTACTTATAATGTCCCATTGCTGGAAAAAACCTTTAATCGTAGGAGTTGGAAGTGGCCATTTCGTCGGGTGTCCATCAGCCCGTGCGTCGCCGGACGACCCTGGCCGACGTGGCAAGGGTCAGCGGCGTCTCGGTCGCAGCGGCCTCCCAGGTCCTCTCCGGCCAGAAGGGCGCCACCCGCTACAGCCCCGCCACCGCCGCACGCGTCCGCGAAGCCGCCCGCCTGCTGCGATACCGCCCGAGCCTCGCCGGGCGGATCATCCGCCAGGGCCGGACCGGCATCATGGGCCTGGTCCTCCCGGCGTTGGCCGATGCCTACGTGACCTCCCTCGCCCCCGGCTGCATCACCGCTGCCACCCGCTGCGGATACGAGCTGATCGTTTCCGCTGCGCACCTGGCCAGCGACGAGTACCAGCAGCGGGTCTCCCACCTCCTGGACCTCGACGTGGACGGCTTGGTCCTGTTCGCCTCTCAGGAACTGATCCGGTCCGAGGTCTACCGCGAACTGGTCGAGTCCCGCCGGCCCGTCGTCCTCCTCGAGCACGACACCGCCGACCAGAACGTGGACTTCGTGGGAATGGACGACCTGGCCAACTACCGGCAGGCGGTGGGACGCCTCAAGTCCCTCGGCCATCAGCGGATCGGCCTCATCTACGAACTCGAATACGCCGTGCCCTCAGCCCACGTCCGACGCCTCGCGTTCGAGCAGGCGGTCGACGAACTGGGCCTGCCCGTCCTGCCGCGATACTGCATCCAGACCGCACACCACCGCGATGCCCAATCGCTGGCTGCGCTGACCCCGGTGCTCGAAGCAAAAGGCGACCTGACCGCCTTGGTCGTCCGCGGGCATTGGCGGATGGAGTGGATGTATCAGGCCCTGCTCGAATGGGGATGGGCGGTGCCGGACGACGTCTCCCTGGTCAACATCAGCGGCCACGACTACCGCCGCGACCGCCTGCGCATCACCGCGGTGCAGACCCCGATCGCCAAGATGGGCGAGCAGGCGGTGCAACTGCTGACGCATCGCATCGGCCACCCGGACGACCCGCCGCAGCGGATCCTGCTGCCGGGTGAACTGATCGAAGGAACAACGGTGAAGAACCGCTGAATGCTGATGGACAAACAGAATCAGCATAAAGAGGCAGGAAACTTCTTCCGCAAATTCGAAAGCCACAATCCCCACGAAAGACAACACACTGCCGGCCGGACCATGCCGCGTCAGATCATCGAACGTAACCAAACAACTGCAGCGCCGTCATCGCAATCAAGCCGACCACCACGTAGCCCATGAGGCGGCCCACGATCCCGTTGAATACCTCCAGGCGAAACGTCAAAGCCTCCGCCGCGGTCTCCGCGACCTTCCGAAGGTGCTTCTCCAACCGACCAGCCGTCTCGCCCGCCGCTACCTCAGCCAGATAGGCTCGGGAGAGAAACGATACCCCAGCCAGCGAATCGGCGAAGGTGTTCCGGGCGGCCAGCGACTCGGCGACCCGGAGCAGGTCCCGGCGAAGATACACGTTCTCCACCGGCTCAGCCGCCAGCTCACCCATCCGCGCCACGTCCATTCCCGCCGCCTCGTACGCCAGGCTCAACGTCTCGAAATACACCGCCACGGCCAGATCCACCTGCTCCTCCCGCCAGAACGGAATCTGCAGCTTGATCAAATCCAGAACATGACGGGTCTGGGGCAGATGCGCGACCGCATAGATAACCCCGATGGTGATCGCGTAGTAAGGCAGCGTGTTGAGGATGAAAAACCGCGTCACCTCCCATGGCGCGAACCACAGATACAAAACGAAACGAACGACCCAGCCGAACAGAAACACCACCAGCGGATACATCCACGCATTCCGCACGATGCGCCTGGTGGGAATCAGCTTGTGGCAGAAGTCTCGCAAGTACGCGAACGCCTCCTCAAGCCGGCCGCTTTCCTCGCCCGCACGTACCACCGGAAGCACAAACCGCGGAAAATCATGCCGACCAGCCTCCAAAGCCTCAGCCATCGTATCGCCGCCGCGGATGCCCTCAACCGCCTGGGCGGTGATCCGCCGAAGAACTGGCGAATCCGACCGCCCGCCCGCCAACTCCACCGCCCGCGGCATCTCCGTGCCCGCCCGAAGGCAGTGAGCCATCACGTCGCAGAACCGCTCGATGTGTTTCAAGCCGATGGTCATGCCGCCTGGAACCCGCCGCCAACTCCGCAATCACCGGATCGGATAGTCCCGCATTTCCCCAAGCGTCTCGTACATCGCCAGCACATTTTCGATCGGCGTGGCCGCCTGCACGTTGTGAATGGGATTGAACACGAACCCGCCGCCGGGCCCGAACGTCCGGATCCGCTCGCGAACCTCCTCGCGGACCTCCTCCGGCCGCCCGAACGGCAGCGTCTGCTGCGTATTGACCGCGCCGCCCCAGAACGTGATCCGCCCGCCGTACCGCCCCTTGAGCGTCGCAGCGTCCATACCGGCGGCGGAGCATTGAACCGGATTGAGAATGTCAAACCCGGCCCGAACAAAATCGTCGATCAGCGGCTCGACCGCCCCGCACGAGTGGATCATCGTCTTCCAAGCCGTGTGGCTGTGAACCCACTCGTTGATCCGCTCGTGGAACGGCATGAACAAATCGCGATACGAATCCCGCGAGATGAAGAGATTCGACTGCGTGCCGAAATCCGTGCCGGTCACGAACACCGCCGCCACCCGCTCGCCCACCGCCTCGTAGATGCGCTGCGCGTTGGCGATGGCGATCGCGCACTGGCCCTCAAAAACCCGCCGCACGTACTCGCGCCGAAGGCCCGTCGAAACGTACCACTCCTCGACGTCCCGAATGCCCTTGGGGTGCTTCAGCCACATCGCCGGCACCAGCGCGATATCGCCGAACGACGCGCCGGGCAGGCTCAGCAGGATCGCCTTGTCCGTTCCCGTGTAGAGCTGCTCCGCCCGGTCCCGCAGGTACGCGATCTGCGCGTCGGTCAGCGGCCTAAACTCCTCAAGATTGTCCGCCGGGTCAAGCCGGTCGTCGTCAATCGGTTCCTGCCGAATGATCGCATCGAAGTAAAAACCGCCCTTGGGCATCCGCCCGCTCGGCGGCACGGACTTATCGCCCTGCGGATACAGCAGAATATCGCCGTTGGTCTCCGGCTCGGTATTGAAACCCTCCGGCACAAGCACCGGCGTCCCGTCGAACGTCGTCCACGCCTTCCAGTTCTCGTTGACGAAACCGAACAGCGTCGCGGGCAGCCCCAGTCCCACCACGTCCACACCAAGCGCCTCCGCCAGGTCCGCCTCGATCTCACCGAGCATCTGGAACGGCTCGACCACCTTGACCGGCAGGCCCGGCGCGTCCAGCCTCAGCGCCTGACGAAGCCGGTACACCGTCGAAACGCTCATCCCGGTCACCGCGCTGCCGCCCAGATCGAGAGGCACGCGGTCCGGTTCACGATGGTCCAAAGCGGTCTGCACCCGCTGGCGGGAGGTCATCGCCATATCGGCTCCTCCGTTGACCTGAGGCTTCAAACGTCATGCCGCCGGCGCCGCAGCCGGCTCACAACTCGCCGATATCTTCGTACCACAATTGCGGGTTCTCGTCGATGAATTTCCGCATCATCGCCTTGCACTCCTCCAGATCCAGATCGACCACCTCCACCCCGTGCGACTCCATGAACTCCCGCGCCCCGGCGAACGTCGCGGACTCACCGGCAACGACCCGGCGAATGCCGAACTGCACCGCCGCGCCCGCGCAGAGATAGCACGGCATGAGCGTCGAGTACAGCACCGTGCCCTTGTAGCTGCCGATCCGCCCCGCGTTGCGCAGGCAGTCGATCTCCGCGTGGATGATCGGGTCGTCGTACTGGACCCGCCGGTTGTGCCCGCGCCCGATGATCTGACCGTCGCGGACCAGCACCGATCCGATGGGGATTCCTCCCTCGCTAAGGCCCTGACGGGCCTCCTCAATCGCAGCCTTCATGAAAATGTCCATCGCCACTCCGTCAAAAGGGGGGTTCAACGCGCCCGCTACGGCGTCCGATCGTCCGGCTCAGCCTCCGCTTCGAGCGGCTCAGCCGACTGACCGGTCCCGAGAACCTCGTGAAAAAATAGCACCATCGCCGCCCACGACCGCCGGTCCGCCTGCTCGTCGTACGCCACGCCGTCCCACGGGTCCGCATCGTTGGCCGGATTCGTGAACGCGTGCACCGCTTGGCCGTAGACCACCAGTTGCCACTGCGCCTCAGACTTCTTCATCTCGTGGACAAAGTCGCTGACCTCCGACCAGCCGACATGCGGATCGTTGGCCCCGTGAAGAACGAGAATCTCCGCCTTGATCTGTCCACGCTCTGCCGGCATCGACGTGCCCAACCCGCCGTGAAAACTCACCACGCCCGCCACGTCCGCGCCGCCCCGCGCCAACTCCAGCACCACCGACCCGCCAAAGCAGTATCCGATCGCGGCGATCCGGTTCGAATCGACCAGCTTCTGTTCGCGCAACACCTCAAGCCCGGCCCGCACCCGACGCCGCGCGAGCGTCGGACTCTCGCGAAACGGCTTGGACAGCTCGCGGGCCGACCGGTCGTTCTGGGCCCGCTTGCCGCGGCCGTACATGTCCACCGCAAACGCGACCACCCCGAGCTGGTCGGCAAGCTGCCTGGCCCGGCCTCTGGCATAGTCGTTCAGGCCGTACCACTCGTGGACGACCAACACCCCCGGAAGCTTCCGTCCGGATGGAACCGAACGCGGATACGCCAGAAACCCTTCCAGCGGAAGCTCCCCGTCGCTGTACGCGACCGTCTCGGTCGCGACCTCGCCGACGCCGCCGGCGGCCGGCTCGCCCGAACGCGTCTGCGGTTCCTCGGACGAAGCGACAGCGGTCAACAGCAAAACAATCAGTACGCAACGCATGGTTTTCCCCTTTCAATCTCCGCACGCCTCCCGGAACGCCTTCACGACGGAATCAAATGGTTCCAGTACGCGACGTACACGGTCATCACCCAGATCATCACCGCGACCAACAGCACGATCGCCCCAGCCGCCCGAAGAAAACGGCGGTCCCGATTCGCCAGCACCGGCAACGCAAACGCCCCAGCCAAACCCGTCAGAATAAACCCCGCTCCGGCCAGCAGCGGCTGAGCCGTCAGGCCCAGATGAATGATCCGAACCCCGACCACCACCGCCAGCGCAGCGGCGAAAAGCGAGTAAATCCCGATGCTCAAAAGCCCCCAGTTCATCCACAATGCCAGCGCCGTACCCAACAAAATCGCCCCGAACAGCGCCGACGTCTCCCCGTACGCGATGTTGAATATCCCGCCCTGGTAGTCCAGCGGCCACGTCAGCGACATGTGCAACCCGGTCGCCAGAGCGATCAGCCCGCTCGCCGCGAACCCCGGCGCCCAACGCTTCTGATCCGGATCCGTCAATCCCCACCACGCGTAACACGCCACCAGAAACAGCCCAGCCGCCGCGTTCAGCAGCATCAGCGTCACGTAATCGTTCCATAACACCGCCAGCATACGGCACCTCCCATCCGTCGTCGAACGCCCTCCGCGACAGGATCCCCGAAATCGGCACAAACCGACCTCCACATCATACCCACGCCCCACACCGGGAGCAAGCAGCGATTCTCGCCGAGCGGAAGGGCACGCTCGCCTCATCGGAGCGGCGGACACTTCCCCCTCTGTCATTCCCGCGCAGGCGGGTGGGTGCGCCGTCCCGACGCACCATCCTCCGTTCTCTACCTACTCCGTCCCCTCCGCGTGTCCCGCGTGCTCGGTGCCGCCGCCTTCTTCCCGCCCTCCAACCCGGGCAGCTCAATGACCCATGACCGATCATCCGACCCCTCCACGCCACCGGAATCAACCAGATCCCGATCCACCGAATACAAAACGCCCCGCTCCCGATCGTACCGCAACGGCATCCCATCGAACTCATCAACCGGCACACCGTGAAGATACTCAGGCACAAGCTCATCCAACGTCTCCGGCAACCGTCCCGTGCGATCGAAATAACACCGCAGCGCGATGCAGGCCTGCGCAGCGGAGATCTCATTGGCGGAACGGGCCTTGGAAACCACAATGCTGTCGATGCTGTAACCCAAATATCCGAACATCTCCGTGCCGAGAGAATTAGGCTGAAGGGCTCTTGGGAGCCGTCCGTCTTTGAACGGATTGAACGGCTCGAACGTCGGCGCCGGTCGCCGCCCCGATCCGGTGACATAGCGGACGTAGTCGCGGCACATGTCTGTGAGCATCTTCCTGGTCTCGTTCGGATGATAGCGGAATGCCGCGGGAACGAACCGACATTCGTCGGACCTGCGGAGCACCCGGTCGATCTCCAGATCAAGTCCGTTAAGCTGCCACCGGTACTGACCGCGAATGGCGTCGGCGAGCCCGTCCGAACCCGGCCGCATGTCCTCAAGCCGGACCATGTACGGCGACAGGATCTCACAGGTAACCCGCGAATCGCCCGTCCACGCCCGAAGCGCTCCCGTTGCCCGATCTCCGATGGCCAGACCGACGTAGTAGCACATCACCGTGCCTTGGGCGTTCCGCACGCTGCGCCCGAAACGCAGGATTTTCACAACCTGCTCGACGGCCTGCTGTGGATCCCCGTCCGCCAGGGTCATCCGGGCACGAAGCAGCGCGAGGCGGACAAGCGTTGACGAATGGCTGAGGAACGGCGACACGAACTCGGGGTCGTATACGCTGCTTGGGAACTGGAGATACGGACGCGCAAGGGCCTGATCGAACAGGTCAAGGGCTTGGCCGTTGCGGCGGAGCGCTTCTTCGGCCAGAGCGTCGTTGGAACGTCGGCCGCAAGCGATCTCCAGAATCGCCTCCCAGTAACCCACGCCCTCACCGACCCCAAACGCTCCGAGAAAGTCGCTTTCCCCGATGGCTCCCGGCGGCCGGCCGATAGGACCGCCGTTCGTCGGCTGGGAAGCAGGATGCATGTTCCATCTGGGAACAAACATCGCCTCACCGGCCTTAAGTACGACCGGAAATGCGTTCTCCTCCTCCGGAACCTCCAACCGGGTCAATTGCAGGTCGCTGTCATCGCACGGCGCGATGTCCTGCATCCCCCAGGCAACAAACGCAGCCACAACCGCCAGCGGAATACCCACCAGAAGCACAACGACAAAGATGATTGTACGAATCACCCGTCTCATCGCCCAACCCATTATACCCGACGAGGCAACTCATGGGACATTGCCTTCTGACTAAACGGTTGTCCGGAAGAAAACAGCACGGATCACGCGGAACACGCGGACAGGCCAGGAAGATGAAAGATGAAAACAACGACCTTCGAAATGTGGCTCCGTCGCCCTCGGCGAAGTCTTCTTTCTTCATTCTGACTACTGACTACTGACTTCTCCTCTTCCTCCTCTTCCTCCGCGTGCTCCGTGCCAGTCTTCTCTCTGACCGCCATCCAACCCGCCGAACCTACTGACTCAGCATCTTCCGCGCCGCCGCCTGAAGCTCCACCGCCGCATCCTGCGCCGTCAGCCTCTGATTGATGACCTCCGCTGTGATGCGGTCCATGGCGTCGCGAACCTCCTGCCAGCCCTGAACGTTCGGCTCCGCCTTGGCGTACGGAATCGCCTCGATCGTATGCCGCTTCGCCGGCTTCTCAGCCAGAAACTCCCGCAGCGGCGACGCCTCGAGCGCCGACTGGCGAATCGGCAGATACCCCGTCGCCGCGGCCCACCGCGCCGTCACGTCGCGCGAAATGAAATACCCGATAAAATCCCAAGCCGCCTTCTGACGCCGCTCGTCCGACTTGAACACGCAAATGTTCGCCCCGAACAGCACCGTCGCCGGCGCCGCCTCCGCCCCGTGAGGAATCACCGCCACGTCCCAGTCAAACTTGCCCTGGATCATCTCGTCCGCGTAAGGGTACGAATTGCTGGACCGAATGAAAAACGCCGCGCGACCGTTCCCGAAATCCGCTCGATCGTCGTACGAACCGTAAGCCACCTCATAGGCCAGACCCTTCTCGAACACCGCGTCGATCAGACCAAAGGCGCTCACCGTCGCCGGCCCGTCAAAAAGCGGCGTCCGCGTCCGCGAGTCGAACACCTCGCCGCCGAACGAAAACACCAACCCGTCGAACGTGGATGGATCGCGAGAAAACGCGTAAGGAGTGAGATTGAGCTTCGCCTTCAATGCCTCGCACGCCGCCACAAACTCCTCCCACGTCGCCGGCGGTTCGCTGCGGCCGACCTGCCTGAGCATGTCCCGATTGTAGTACAGCATCAACACGCTCTTGGTAAACGGCATCGACAGCAGCTTGCCGCCGAACTGGGCAAACCGGTTCGAGTCGACAAACGGCTGATAGATATCCGCCCGGTCCTCAGCCGACAAATCATCCTGCAGATACCCGCCCAGATCCGACACCGCGTCGTACTTCATGTAGTCCGCCACCATGCTCTCATACGCCACCGCCAGATCCGGCGGCCGACGCGCCGCCAGCGCCGTGATCGTCTTCTTGTACAGCGTGTCGTAATCGCCCACGTACTCCTCGCGAACCGCCATCGCCGGACCCGACGCGTTGTACGCCTCGATGATCTCGCGCAGCGCCGCCGCGTTCCGGTCGCTCTGCGTATGCCAGAACACCAGAACGTCCTCCTTCGCCGCGGCCTCGCGATTGCGGCAACCGGCGACACAAAGAACCAGAGTGAAACCCACCAAAATCAAAGCCAACCGGCGGTGCATGTGCGTTCTCCTGAAGCTTCCGACAGGAAACCCTCAGCCAATCCTACGTCGTCATCTGCTCGGCGCCCCGCTCAAACCACCGCTGGGCCAGCAGGTACAAGATGACGATCGGCAAAATTGTAAGCGTGGCCGCCGCCATGAGCAAATGGTAATGCGTCGTCGCCTCCTCGATGAACGACGCCAACCCCTTCTGAATCACCGACAAATCCGGCGAACTTGTCACCACCAGCGGCCAGACCAGCGCGTTCCAGCTCCCCAAAAATGCGAACACCGCGATCGTGATCAACGCCGGCTGAATCATCGGCGCCCCGATCGACCAGAGGTACCGCAGATCGGAACAGCCGTCGAGCCGCGCCGCCTCGTACATCTCACGCGGCAACCCGTCAAACATCCGCCGAACAAAAAACACCGAAAACGCCGACGCCGTCCACGGAACCACCAGCGCCGCGTACGTGTCGTACCAGCCGAGGTAGTCGATGATGAAGAAGTTCGGTATCAGACTCACCTCGAACGGAATCATCATCGTCGCCAGGAACAAAAGAAACAGCACGTTCTTCCCGCGAAACTGCAGCACGCTGAACGCGAACCCCGCCAGCACCGCCGTCACCAGCACGCCCGCCGTCACCGCGATCCCGACCACCGCCGAATTGAAAAAACACCGCACAAACGGCACCCCGATGTCCGCCGCCCGAACGAACGCGTTCGGATAGTTCGACCACTGAGGATGCTCCGGCAGAACCGGCGGCGGAACCAGCGTGATCTCAGCCGGCGTCTTGAGCGACGTCGATAGCATCCAGAAAAACGGCAGCACGCAAAACGCCGCCCCCGCCAGAATGACCAGCTCGATCGCCACATTGACCATCAACCGCCAAAACCGCACCACTCAGTCCTTCCTCCGCGAAACGCGAAGCTGCAAAGCCGTCAACACCAGCAGCACCCCGAACAACGCCACCGACGCCGCCGCGCCCGTCCCGAACCGCTGATAGTTCCAGAACTCGGTGAAAATGTACATCGTCGCGTTCCGTGCCGAGTTCAACCGCTCAGCCGGGGCCATGATGTAAATCTGATTGAACGTCTGAAACGCCGCGATCGTCGAAATAACCACCAGAAACCCGATCACCGGACGCAACAGCGGCAGCGTGATCGAAAAAAACGACCGCACCGGTCCCGCCCCGTCCAGCCAAGCCGCCTCGTACGTCTCCTTCGGAATCTGACCCATCCCCGCCGTCAGAATGATCACGTAGAACCCGAACGTGTGCCACACCGCGAACAGCATCACCGAGATCAAAGCCAGGCTGGGCCCGCCGCCGACGATCGGCAGTTCGCCGCCGAACGCCAGCTCAAAAATCCCCGTCGAACTCTCGGTGAATCGCACGGGCCCCACGCCGAACGCCGCCAGCAGCGAGTTGGCCAGCCCCTTTTGATCCACGTGAAGAATCCACTTCCACACCGCCGCCGCCGCCACCGTCGAGGTGATAAACGGCAAAAAAAACGCCACCCGGTACACCCCCGCCAGCCGCTTCTTGCGGCCAAGCAACACCGCGAACACCAGCGCCAGCGCGATGGTCGCCGGGATCGTGCCCAACGCGTACCACACGCTGATGCCCAGCGACCGGACAAACTCGCCCGACTCGAAAATCCGCTGATAATTGTCCAGCCCCACGTACGCCGAATCCGCCGTCCGCCAGTCGCGAAACAGGCTGATCCACACCACCATCGCCAGCGGAAACAGGTGAAAGACAAACAGAATCATCCCCGCGGGCAGCAGGAAAAAATACGGTCTGAACGATCCAAACAGCCGAAACATCGATCTCTCGCCAACGCAGGGTCAAACGCCACTTACCTCCCTCAAACCATAGCCGCCCGCCCGGCAACCTGTCAATAACAATGGCCCCCGCATGTAGGGCCCCCGCCCTCGGCGGACTCCTCCCATCGACCGCCCCGGCCCACCGACCGCTATTGCCCCTGCCCGACAAACCCTGGTATAATCCCATGCTTGATCCACGACATACGCTTGACGAGGAACCGCTGATGACACAAGGGGGCATACCACTACAGGGAACCGCAAACATGCTCGCCGACCGGGACCAACCCACCGTCGGCGCCCGATCGCTCGCCGTCGGCTGCGTCCTGCTCGCCGCCGTCGGGCTCTACCAGCTCGCCTGGGCCTGGCTCGCCTCCCTGCCCATGCTGCTCGGAACCATCACCAACGACGACGTCTTCCTCTACCTCGAATTCGCCGTCAACACCCTCCGCTACGGCTTCCCCACCTTCGACGGCATCAACGCCACCAACGGCGTTCAGCCGCTATGGGCGGCACTGCTGGTCGCCCTCGCCTCCGCCATCCACGACAAGGAAATCCTCCTGCGGACCGTCCTGACCCTCTGCGCCGCCCTCAACGTCGCCACCGGACTGGTCCTGCTGCACGGCCTGCGGCGATGGGCCTCCCCCGTCGTCGCCGTCGCCGCCGTCATCCTCTGGTCCGCCTACATGCTCGGACTTCAGCCGGCCATGCTCGGCATGGAAAACAGCCTCCACGCCCTGGTCGCCGCCGCGACCGCCGTACTGATCCTGCAGCTCTTCTCCTCGCGAACGGCTCCGCCCGCCCGACTGCTGCTCTGGATCGGCCTGCTGCTCGCCGCCAACGGCCTGACCCGCCTCGACTCCGCCGTCGTCTCCATCGTCCTCGCCGCCGTCGTCGTCGGACGAGGAATCTACCTCGGCGGCCGCCCAGCCAAAGTCGCCCTCTGCACCGTCGGCCCCGGCATCGCCGCCGGAGCGCTCCTCTTCGCCGCCAACTTCGCCTACTTCGGCACGCCCACGCCCGTCTCCGGCACGATCAAACAGTACTACGCCAGCTTCTTCTTCGACGGCTTCGCCCTCTGGGAGAGAACGCTGCTCTCGCTCGGCATGTTCTTCAAGACCCTCTCCGGCGGACCCGAACGCCTCTTCGGCGAATCCGCCCCCGAAGCCATCGACAGCACCCTCCAGATCGTCGCCCTGCTGGTCCTGATCATCCCAGCCGGACTGCGCGTCCTGCGAAGCCGCGCCGTCGACCGATCCGACCGCGCCAGCGCCTTTAGCCGCGTCTGCGTTATCATGCTGGCCGCCAGCCTCGTCCACCTCGCCGTCATGGTCGTCGTGCTCGTCCAGTTCTCCATCGACCCGTGGTACTACTCCTGGCTGTTCCTGACCTGGATCCTCTGCCTCGCCTGGGCCATCGAACGATGGTACCGCTCCCCCGTCATGTCGGCCAGGGCCTCGCAGATACTTGTCGCAGCCCTCCTGGCGGTGCTCCTCGTCGGACAGGTCTCCCGCACCATCGTCCTGATCCGCGGCGGCGACCTCCACGACATCCACGTCGAACGACTCGAACTGACCGACTGGATCAACCGCCACATCCCAGCCGACGCCGTCCTCGCCTCCTGGAACGCCGGTGAACTCGCCTACTTCACCGACCAGACCTTCATCAACCTCGACGGCCTCATGAACTCCCGCCAGTACGCCGACTTCCTCTACAGCGGCGGAAACGTCCTCGACTACCTCCGCGACGCCGGCGTCGATATCGTCGTCGATTTCAACACCAAAGACTCCACCATGCCCTACATGGACTACATCCAGGACGACAAGTTCCGAAACCTCTGGTACTGGGATCAGGTAAAAATCCTCCACGCCCAGACCGCCGCCGGCGACCGACCCATCTACGTCGTCGACCTGCCCGGCGGCCGCGACTTCAGCCCCTAACGGCCTGTCACTCCCCTTGCGCTTCGCTGAGAGCCTCGTCAAGCCGCTCGACAAACGCCCGGATCTCGTCCCGAACCCGGCGATAGTGGTCGAGCGCCTCCCCCTCCGACTTGGCCTCGCGGGCCAACCGCGGCGGATCGTCGAAACCCACGTGCAACACCGTCGCTCCGCCGATAAAAACCGGACAGCTCTCGCGGGCGTCGTCGCACACCGTCACCACGTAGTCGAAATCCACGTCCCTCAACTCACTCAGATGCTTCGACCGATGCCCGCTGATGTCCACGCCAACCTCAGCCATCACCCGCACCGCCTGCGGATTCAACCCGTGAACCTCAATCCCCGCCGAGTAGGCCTCAAAGCGCTCCCCATGCAGCGCCCGCGCCCACCCCTCAGCCATCTGACTCCGGCACGAGTTCCCCGTGCACAGAAACAAAACTCTGATCGGCCTGCTCACGTTACCCCTCTTTCGCGATGGAAATCGTGATATCCTTCGGCAACGCCAGACCCGCCCCCACCTGCATCGTCTTGAAAATCCCGACCGGAACCGCGCATCCGGCGCAACAGCCGGACAGCACCGCACGCGCCGCCGCCAACACCAGGCTGCCGCCGCCCGGACTGATCTCCTGATACGCGTCCACCGGACCCAGTTGCTCAATGGCCTCGGCCAACGCCCGGATCTTCTCGCACGTGCTCTCGATCCCAAACCGCACAAACTGCCCGTCCTCGGTGGAAACTTCCACGTTGGTCACAAATCCACAGACCCCAGCGTCGATGCGAGCGCCAGCCGTCATGCCCGATCCTCCTGTTTGACTGCGAACACTTTGATACTGACCACGGCTTCCCCGGCCGCGCAAAGGTCCGCCTCCGACACCTCAGGCGTCTCAAGGACCGCCTGCGCGGTCGGATCGTTGAGCATCACGTCGATAGGAAACGCCTGCCGCTCACGGACCTCGATACCCCCAAAGCCGGCCTGCTCGACCGCACCCAGGTACTCCGCCTCCGACACAGCCCCGGCCAGACACCCGACGTACGCCTGCGCCGACTCCCGCACCGACTCGGGAAGCGGCTTGTTCAACACCACGTCCGAAACCATGAGCCGTCCGCCCGGCTTGAGCACCCGATACGCCTCCTTGAACGCCCGCTGCTTGTCCGGCACCAGATTGATCACGCAGTTCGAAATCACGACGTCAACCGACCCGTCGTCGACGGGCAGGTTCTCAATCTCACCCAGCCGAAACTCAACATTGGAATAACCGTCGGACTGCGCGCTCTCGCGCGCCTTCTCGACCATCTCCGGCGTCATGTCAACCCCGATAACCCGCCCGCTCGGACCCACGCGCTTCGCGGCCAGGAAACAGTCAAACCCCGCACCCGACCCAAGATCCAGCACCGTCTCGCCCGCCTCTAACGCCGCCAACGCCAGCGGATTGCCGCAGCCCAGACCCAGGTTCGCCCCTTCAGGCACTTGGCCCAACTCCTCCTCGCTGTAGCCGATGCTCTTGCTGATCCGCTCCGCCGGACTCCCGCCGCAGCAACCCGTCTTCGGCGAACAGCAACACCCGCCTTTCCGCGCGACCTTCGCATAACCATCCCGTACCGCCCGCTTGATCTGGTCCTCGTTCATCGCCGTTTCTCCAACACTCCTGCCTCTTGCCACAACTTAGAGGATACCAAAGATGTATCGTAGACAATAGTAAACGCCCACCAGCACGAAGACCACGCCCGTAACACGCCGCGCCCACCATTCGAACTGCGTCAGGCGATCGAACGCCGCGCCGACCGACCGGGCCCCGGTGGCGATCAGCAAGGCGAACGCCAACACGGGAACCGCCGTCCCGACCCCGTAAACGACCGGCAACACCAGCCACGAACGATGCTCCAGCGACAGCGGAACCAACCCGCCGAAAAACAAGCCCGCCGACACCGGACAGAACGTCAGCGCGAACACCACGCCCAGCATTAAAGCACCCAGCAGCCCATGCCGCTCAACCCGCTGCTGAAGCTTCTGCCCGTCCGGCCCCACCGAAACACTCAACGCGATCAGTTCGAGCAGAAACATCCCAGCTACGATCAAGACCGGCCCAAGCAGCTTGTTCATATACGTCTGCAAAAAGTTCGAAACCCCCGGAATCGACAAAAGGCTCAGCACCAGCATCGCCGCAATCGCCGCATAGACGATCGAGCGCCCCAGCGTGTAAACCAACCCCGATAGCAGCACCATTCGAATGCGGCCGACCCGCCGACCGATAAACGAAATCGCCGCGATGTTCGTCGCCAGCGGACACGGACTGATCGACGTCAGTACCCCAAGCCACACCGCGCTGGCCAAAGCGAGAATGAAACCTTCCATCACGGTGCCTCAAGATAGTCATTGACGCGGCTGCGAACGTAGTCGCCGAATGCCGCCTGATCGCCAAGCAGCGTCCAGACCTCCGGCAGGTTCTCCCACCGCCTCTGTTCCCCGTTGACCTCCTCGACGAGAACCACCGACTTGGTGTAGAGCTCGTAATCCTTGACGAAGTGGCGGTGCTCCGGCTCCTCGACGTTCACCTGCCGGAACGCGATCCGACCGCTCTCAAGCCCCTCGCGATACCCGTTCTCGAGAGTCAACCGCGTGTACTTCTCAATCTTCAGACACGAAACGCAACGCTGCGAGGTGTGGAAATAATACACGATCAGCTTGCGAGTCTCCTCAGCGGGTTGGCTCGCGGGTTGATCCGAGCCCGATTCCGTCCCTCGGACCGCCTGCGTGGTCGCTGATGGGCACTGCTCGCACGAACCCTTCGGCAGTTCGCAGCCGACGCAGGACTCCGGCCGGTCCGCCTCCTGGGCAATCAAATACCCGACGCTGACGATCACAAAACCAACCAACGCGATCTTAATCACTGTCTTCACGACGCATCCCTTTCGTTAACGAAGCATGTCCTTGATCTCGTCCACGCTCGGTACCTTGCCGGAAACCTTCACCTCCCCGTCCACCGCCAGCGCCGGCGTCACCATCACGCCGAAGTTCATGATGTCATTGATGTTGGTCACCTTCTCCAACTCATACTCAATCCCCAGCGACCGCGCCGCCTCGTCCGCCTGCTCTGCCAGCTTGCGGCACTTCGGACACCCGGTACCCAAAACCTGAATCTTCTTCATGATATGGCTCCAAATACGATTCCGCTGATCGTCGACATCACAATCACCAAACTTACGTACACCACCGTCTTGCCCGTCCCCATGATCCCGCGAAGCACCAGCATGTTCGGCAGCGACAACGCCGGACCCGCCAGCAGCAGCGCCAGCGCCGGACCCTTGCCCATCCCCGCCCCCATCAAACCCTGCAAAATCGGCACCTCCGTTAGCGTCGCAAAGTACATAAACGCCCCAGCCACCGCCGCAAACAAATTCGCCCACACCGAATTCCCGCCAACCGCCCACGCCACCCACTCCGAAGGGATCAACCCCTCATGGCCCGGCCGGCCCAGCAACGCCCCGGCGATCAGCACGCCGATAAACAACAGCGGCAGAATCAGCTTCGCATACTCCCACGTCGAACCCGCCCATTCCCGCATCGGCTGCGGACCGCTCAACGCGACCGCCGACAAACCCACCGCCGCCGCCACAAACGCCACCGTCGGCGATCCCGGAAACGCCACCGCCAGCGCCGCGACAACCGCCACGGCCAACGCCACCTTCCACCACGCCACCGCAAACCACCGCACCAGTACCACGCCCAACCCAACGCCCGCCGCCGCCGTAATCAACCACTTGTGCGACCAGATCGCCCACCACAAGCCCGACCCCTCCTCCGGCCGGCCCCAGTTCGCAAACACCAATATCCCCACCAGCAGCCCGAAATAAACCACGTTCTGCCACAGCGGCCGCTCAGCCGGCGCCGCCGGCATCGCCGCATGCGCCTTGACCTTCGCGATCTCCTCGTTCCGATAGATCACGTGCATCAGCAGACCGATCACCACGCTGAACACGATCGCCCCCACCGCCCGAGCTACGCCAAGCTCTAAACCCAGAATCCGTGCGGTCAAAATGATCGCCAACACATTGATCGCCGGACCCGCATACAAAAACGCCGAAGCCGGCCCCAGCCCCGCACCCATCCGATAGATCCCCGCGAACAACGGCAAAATCGTGCACGAACACACCGCCAGCACCGATCCCGACGTCGCCGCCACCCCGTACGCCAACACCTTGTTCGCCCCAGCCCCCAGATACTTCATCACCGACGCCTGGCTCACAAAAACCGCGATCGCCCCGGCAATAAAAAACGCCGGCACCAGGCACAACAGCACGTGCTCCCGCGCGTACCACTTCGTCAACGCCAGCGACTCCGTCACCGCGTTCCCAAACCTCGCCCACTCCACCGGCAAAAAATAAAACAGCACAAACAGCCCCACCATCAGGGCCAACCACCCGCCTTCGCGCTTGAGGTTCATCAATCTTTCCTATTTTGCCAAATCGCCAAGGATCAGTTGAAAAAAGAAAGCCCTACCGCTCAGCCAGCTCCAACTGCTCCTTCGCCGCCGACGTCATCACCGACTCCACGCACTTAAAGAAATTCAACACACACGGCATCCGAAGCCGGTAATACACCTGCGTCCCACGCTTCTCGTCCTGAACGATCCCAACCTCCTTCAGCACCGTCAGATGCTTCGATACCGTCGAAATGTCCGCCCCCACCATCGCCGTCAACTCACACACGCACCGCTCACCCTTCGACAACTCATCCACCAGAAAAAGCCGCGTCGGATGAGCCATCGCCTTGATCACCCGTGCCTTCGCCTCAAATTTCGCCTGCGTTCTCGCATCCATCCAGCACCCGATACTATTTGGCTACTTGGTATCTTAGCCAAATAACCGCGCAAAAGCAAGCCCAAAGACAGGAAGAACCATTGAATGTCTTCGGAACCCCGCCGAACCGGAGCAATCGAGGGGAAGCCGGCCCTCGCCCTTTGCGGAAATGTCGGCTACCGGCCTTCCGTATTGTCCTTCTCGTCCTCGCGCCGACGCCCAAACGCCGCACCTGCCGCGCCAAGACCGAGCAGCGCGATGGTGTTCGGCTCCGGAATCGTCTGAATCGTCACGAACTCCATGCTATCGGAGAAATCGGTGTGGCTCGGGGCGCCCATCGGTATCGAGGCGCTCAGGGCGCCGCAATACTCGAACTCGCTCTGCACCAACTCCACGTCGGTGGGGTCAAACGCCACCCGCACCTCAGCGGTGGCGCCTTGGTATCTGCCCAATAGGGCCTTCATCCCATAGTCGCCCGTGGGCAGGAACCCAAACGCCGAAGCGGGGAAACTGCCGGAGTCGTCGTACCATTGCGAGTTGCTGTCGCGCGAAAGCAGGTCCATGGCCCTGCCGTCCGCGTCGAACTGACCGAAGAGCCACAGACTGTCCTTGTCCTGGTCAAGATCGTCACTCAGCACAAACCGATAGAGCGCCGTCCCGCCCGTCAGGTCATACTCCCACTCCAGCCGAAAGTAGTCATTCTCGCTGGACCCCTGCGCCGGCACCTGCGCCCGCGCCGTCCCGCTGAGCTGCCAACCCAAAATCGCCACCGCCGCGATGGCCAACCCAGCCTTGGTCTGACCCAACACCACCGGCGCCCCCAACCGCACCATCCGCCGACATCGCCGCAAAACCCGTCGCCTCATGCTGCATCTCCTTGAATCGGATAGGGTTACAATAGACCGCCACTGGGCGCGCCTTGCCTCATGACTACGCCATCGGCAAGTCCCGCGGCAATCCATGAATCTGATGTCAGCAGAACTGCTCTTTTACCGCCGCTTGCCGGTCATCAGCCAGAAAGCTACCCCTCTCCGATCCGTCAGGGCGACGAATCGCTTACCCATCCCCTCTTTCCGCGTCCTCCGCGTGCTCCGTGCCTCCAGAAAAAGAAGTCGAACCGACGTAAGAGCCCCCACTCGCTCAACGCCCGCAGGCCGCCCTATCCTTCAAAGCCGCAATGACCTTCCGGTTCGCCGCCGGAAAGGGATATTTCTCGAGCTCATCAACCCCGACCCACCTCACCGCGTCACACCCGATCGCCCGCGCCCGCCCGCCGACGTGCCGGCACAAAAATGTGTGCAGCGTGATCCGAAAATGCGAATACGCGTGATCCACCGCCACAAACCGCTCGACCACCTCCACCTCGATCCCCACCTCCTCCCGCACCTCACGAACCACCGCCTCCTCAAGCGTCTCGCCCGCCTCCCGCTTGCCGCCCGGAAACTCCCACATCCCCGCCAGAAGCCCCGTCGACGGTCGACGGTCGATCAACACCCGCCCGCCCTTGCGAATGATCGCAGCCGCCACGTCATAATGCGGCGTCGGCTGCCGACCGCCGCTGTTCGGCAGCCGCTCCTGCCGCCCGCGAGCCCGCCCCAGACACTCGCTCCGCACCGGACACCCCTCGCACGCCGGACTCCGCACCGTGCACGCCAAAGCCCCCAAATCCATCAACGCCTGATTGAAATCACCCGCCCGACCACGCGGCGCCAACGCCTCAGCCAGTCGCCAAAGCCGCTTCTGAACCGCACTCGACTTGACCGGCCCACCCACGTCGAACAGCCGGCACAAGACCCGCGCCACGTTCCCGTCAACCACCGCCTCGTCCCGGCCAAACGCAATACTCGCAATCGCCCCAGCCGTATACCGCCCGATCCCGGGCAGCTTACGCAACTCCGCCGCCTCCGACGGAAACTCCCCGCCATACTCGCCGACAACCAGCTTCGCCGTCCGATGCAAATTCCGAGCCCGGCTGTAATATCCCAACCCCTCCCACTGCTTCAGCACCTCCTCAAACCCCGCCTCCGCCAGCGACTCAACATCCGCAAATCGCTCCAAAAACCGCACGTAATACGGCTCAGCCGTCGCCACCTGAGTCTGCTGCAGCATAATCTCCGAAACCCACACCGCGTACGCATCCCCGCGCCGCCGCCACGGCAACTCCCGCCGGTGACCCGCAAACCACCGCAACAGCAACCGCCGAACCCGCAAAACGTCGGGCGCC
>JAAYCJ010000143.1 GCA_012729815.1 Phycisphaerae bacterium
CGTCCGCAGGATCTCGCCGATCTACAGGCCTTACGCAAACGCCTCTGAGATCGCGTGTCTACCGTCCGACCTTTCTTCCACCGCCTCCCGGCAATACATCCGTCAACCCATACGTCCGCCGATGCCAGTCGCGATACTCCTCGCCGAACCGCTCAGCCAACGCCCGCTCCTCCGACCGCTCGCGTGGAAACGCACTGACCACCGCCAACCCCGCCAAAACCCAGACCCACCAGGAATTCGCAATCACAGCGAAACCCACGATCTGCAACAACAAACCCACGTGAAGCGGATGGCGCAGCAGCCGGTACGGCCCGCTGGTAATCAACCTGTGATCCTGACGAATCACAATCAACTCCGAAAAAAAACGCCGCAGGTGAGCCAACCCCCAAATCCGCAGCGCCACGCCCACAGCAATCACCGCCATCGCCGGAACGTACAATGCCAGCCGCACGCCCTCCGTCCGCCAGTCCAGCCGCCACAACGCCGCCAATAGCGGCACAAAAAACGTCACCGCCCAGATCACCGTGGTCACATACCCTCTTCGCACCGACGCTGCGCCGCGCCCGCGCGTCGCCAACCGCAACACCGCACCATGAGCCAACTGCACAGCCACAAACACAACCGTCTGCCACGGCCACTCACTCACAAATCACCTTCCCCTCAGCCAACTCGCCCGCCGCCTCAACCACCGCATCGACCATCCGCGACAGATCATCGCTGCGCACCAACTCCGCCCGATCCGCCGGCGTATGAATCCGCGCCGTCAACCGAAGCGGCCCCTGCGTCAAACTCCAAGCCGCAAACCCCGCCGCCGACAGACGCATGTGATCCACGCCCACTCCGATCACCCCTTTCGCCCGACGAACCGAAAACCCGCGATCCTCCAGCCGCCGCCGCAACACCTCGCCGAAATCCCCCTCCCGCCGCGATCCGATCATGTACACCACCCCGCCTGTCCCGACCGTATCGAAATTCACACACACCGTCCTGCCCCGATCCAACTCCTTCCCGTACCGCTGGGCAAACCGCAACGCCCCGCCCAATCCCAACTCCTCCGCACCGGTCGCCACCACCCACAAATCAACCCGGCCATCCAACCGCGACGGCAACTCCCGCGCCAACGCCCCGATCACCGCCAGACCCGATGCATTGTCCATCGCTCCCACCGACTCATTGCCCGACAAATTCAGGATTTGCCCCAACAACCCGACCACCCCGACTCCCGCCACAAACCACACAAAAACCGGATCCACCGCCAATCCCGCCACCGCCAGCACCGACAATACCACCAATCCCGCCGCCGACAACGCCGCCATCCCGATCCCCACCACCCGCAACAAGATCGGCAGCACCTGCGACTTCGTGTCATAGTGGGCCATCACCACCAGCGCCGCCGCACCCTCCGCCCCCTTCGACCGCCCGATCACGTTCGCGCACGGAACCTGCCGACCGTAATCGAAAAGCCGCTCCCCAAAATGATGCCACCGCTGCACCGCCACAAGCGATACCACCAGCCCCACCGCGATCAACCCCGTCGCCCACCCCGCCGTCGGATACACCAGCGCCGCCAACACCAGACCCGCCGCCGCCACCGTCGGCACAATCCGACTCGCCGCCACCAGCGGCCAACGCGAAATCGTGAACTCCTGCCGGAACGGATGCAGCCCATCCTCCGCGAACCACCCCTCAATCACCTGCGCCGCCCGACCCTCGCCCACCGATCCCACCGCCCGCGGGCCGCACGCGATGATCTGCCCAAACAACCGCTCAATCAACCCCCGGTCTACCGCCATCACGCCTCACCCCACTTCAAAACCGCTCCGTCGAAGCGTCTCGATCAACCGCCCGTCACGATCGCCCGCCGAACCCTCAAGCCGCTGAACCACCGCCTTGACCAGCACATCCGTCTCAAGGTTCACCACCGCACCCACCCCCTTGTCCACCAGCGTCGTCCGCCGCAGCGTCTCCGGAATGATCGCCACCGAAAAACCCCGATCGCTCCGATCCGCTACAGTCAGACTTATACCGTCCAAGGCAACCGAACCTTTCGGCACCACGTACCGTAGATACTCCAGGTCGGACGGCTCAAAAAACAGCCGCCGACCCGGCGGCTCGTCCTGAACCCGCCCGATCCGACAGGTGGTATCGACATGGCCCAGCACGAAATGACCCTCAATCCGATCCGAAACCCGAAGCGACAGCTCCAGGTTCACGCGGCCGCCCGGACCCAACTCGCCGAGGTTGCTCCGAGCCACCGTCTCGGCCACAACATCAAACGCCGCCTCCGGCCACTTAAGCTCCACCACCGTAAGGCAAACCCCATTGATGCTGACCGACCCGCCAAGCTCAGGACGCTCCGCCAACTGGCCGATATCCAGAACGAGGTGGCGGCCGATCCCGCTCGCGACGGTCGATCGGACCTGACCTACGGCTTCTACGATGCCCGTAAACACCGATGACGGCTCCCGTAAATGCAACGTTCAGCGACTATTACGATATAATGTAGTAAACGAAGGCCCCGGACGCTATGATTTTTGGCAGAGAGACCAGGAGTACCCGATGAACCAGACGATCCGGACATGTTGCGTTTTTGGCTTCGCCGCCCTGATGGTGCTCGCCGCCGCCTCGGACGCCGCAGCCCAGTCCGATAACAGCAGCAAATCCAGCTTCCCTCTCCTCCAGGAATCGATGATCAACCGGATCGTCGACGGCACGGCCAAACAGGTCGCCCGGCGCTATGACCTGAACCCCGACCAGGCCAACGTCGCACGCGACATGCTCCAGGAAAACACCTGGAAGGTCGTCAACAAGCACTTCGACCAGCTCGCCGTCCTCATGCCCAAAATGTTCCAGTTGCGGGCCTCCGCCGAAGACCCCTCCCGCCACGAAGTCCAGGACTTCGCCCGACAGTTCGCCCCCATCATGAAAGAGGCCGGCGAACTGATCTTCTCCGAAAACCTCAAGTTCCATGAAATCCTCGACGAAAAGCAGAAACGCATCCACCAGCAGGACCTCGACCAGATGCGCAGCCAGATCGCCGAGATCAACCAGCGACTCGACCGGTGGTCCAGGGGCGACTACAAGCCCGGCGAGTTCCGCTACGGACTGATCGGCCAGCCGCCTCGGAACCAACAGCAGAACCGCCAGAACCCCGACGGCGACTACGACCAGACCTCGACCAGCTACTGGGAACTCTACGTCAAGATGTTCGTCGAAGCCTTCCAACTCGACCAGGGCCAGCGGACCATGGCCTACTCCGTCCTCAGCGAAATCAAAACCCGCGCCGAAGCCTATCGCCGTGACCATCAGCGACAACTCACCGACGCCCAGCAGGCCCTCGCCCAACTCCAACGATCCACCGCGACCAAGCCGATCGACAAGGAACAACTCCAGAAGCTCCAGCAGCAGGTCGAACAGCTCAATCAGCCCCTCCTGACCATGTTCGACGAGCTCTGCCAGCGCCTCCTGGCCATCCCGACCGACCAGCAGCGCCGAGTCGCCGCCGAACTCCTCGGCGATCAGGGCACGCCACGAAGCCCCCAGGGAATCACCACCACCCGCCCCGCCGGCGGATAGCGACGTCCCATGAACGAGATGGGCAAAACCCTGCTCCTCGTCGGCCTGCTCATCGCAGCCGTCGGGCTCGTCCTGTGGCTCGTCTCAAAAACCTCGCTCGGCCACCTGCCCGGCGATATCGTCATCGAACGCGAAAACTTCAAATTTGCTTTTCCCATCACAACCAGTATTCTGATTTCAGTGATCCTGACGTTGCTGCTGTGGGTAATCAGCCGGTTGCGACACTGACCGGCGTCTGACCGATGTCTGTGGTGCCGCGCCCAACCGATGGCCTCTAAACATAACAACCCGACCGGCGACCGCCGCGGAATACAACTCGATCCCGACACCGTCCTGTGGGGATACCGGCACGGCGTCTTTCCCATGGGCGATGAACGCAGCGACCAGATCCTCTGGTTCAGTCCCGACCCGCGGGCCGTCATCGACCTCGACGACTTCCACGTGCCGCGCACCCTCCGCCAGATCATCCGACAGGGCAAATTCCAGATCACCCTCAACCGCTGCTTCGACCGGGTCATCCAGAGCTGCGCCGACCGCCAGCCTACCTGGATCACCCCCGCCATCGTCGAAGCCTACTCCGATCTCCACCGCCGCCAACTCGCCCACAGCGTCGAAGCCTGGTGCGACGGCGAACTCGCCGGCGGACTCTACGGCGTCACCCTCGGCGCCGCCTTCTTCGGCGAATCCATGTTCCACAAGGTCACCGACGCCTCAAAGATCGCCCTCGTCGCCCTCGTCCGCCAGCTCCAGCACCGCCAGTTCACCCTCCTCGACATCCAGTATATCACCCGCCACCTCGCCCGATTCGGCGCCTACACCATCCCGCGAAGCGAATACCTCAAACGCCTGGAACAGGCCCTCGCGACCGAACCCGTCTTCGCCCCCGAAGGCCAGTCCCATATCGGCCTCTTGGCCTGAATTGCCTCTGCACGCGACTAGAGCCCGATCTGCCGACGCGTCACCCGCGCGGTAAACCGGCACGCGTCCCCGCGATACCGCGTGATCACCAATCCCAGCGGCTCGTCCCTCCCGTTCATGAAACGCTCGGTCAGCACCAACACCCACGCGTGATCCGGAGGCGTCAGATAATGCCGGTCCTGACCGTCCGCCGGCTCCGCCGAAATGCTCTGCTCGATCGCCGCCACCTTGATCCCCTGCGCCTGCTCCCACCGCAATACGAACAGCGGCGAGGCAAAATCGAAATCCGTCAACCGGTCCGCCAGCGGCCATGGTATGATGCACCGGTCCGTCGAGAGCGGCTGACCCGAATCCGTATCGAGCCGCTGAACCACCCGAACCCGAGACCCCGTCGCGATCCCTAATCTGGCCGCGACCTCCTCATCCGCCGCCATCAATCGGCTGTCGATCAGCTTCCGCTCGATCCGCAACTGCCCCTGCAGCACCTGAACCGTGAAATCCGACAACCCCACCGACCGCCGCGGACCCGACCGGTCCAGCACGAACGTCCCAACCCCCTGCCGCCGCTGCAGCAGACCCTCCCGAATCAGCATCTCCACCGCCTGACGAATCGTGCTCCGCGAGACCTCAAACTGCCGGCACAGCTCCGGCTCCGGCGGAATCCGGTCGCCCGCCTTCCACCGGCCGTCCCGGATCCGCTCCCGAACTTCCGCAAATACACGCTGATAAAGGCTTGCCATGGCCGTATGGTAAGAAACCGCCTCCGCCGCGTCAACCGCGGCCAATCAAGCCCCATCGGGGCCAAAGACCTCCGCGCTCACCCCGACACACCCCCGCCGCCGGCCGCCAAACGCCGCGCTCGCGCTCGCGGCCAACCCTTATTTGTTTTGACTTGCCTCCGCCACAACGCTATATTCCTTGATTTCTCCATCTGCCGGATAGATGGGTAGACAAGCCTTTTTGCGATACGAAACTGGAGGTTATCGACTATGGCTAAACAAGACAAAATGGTGTACTTCTTCGGCCCGGGCAAAGGCGACGGCAAGGCCGAAATGAAGAATCTCCTCGGCGGAAAGGGCGCCAACCTCGCCGAGATGGCCAACCTCGGCGTCCCCGTCCCCCCCGGATTCACCATCACCACCGACGTCTGCACCCACTTCATGAAGAGCAAGAACAAGTTCCCACAGGGACTCGACAAGCAGGTCGATCAGGCCATGGCCAAGGTCGAACGCGAAATGAAACTCAAGTTCGGCGACCCGAACAAACCCCTCCTCGTCTCCGTCCGCTCCGGCGCCCGAAGCTCCATGCCCGGCATGATGGAAACCGTCCTCAACGTGGGCCTGACCACCAAGACCCGTGAAGGCCTCATCAAGATGACCAACAACCCCCGGTTCGTCTATGACGCCCACCGCCGGCTCATCCAGATGTACAGCGACGTCGTCATGGAAAAATCCGAAGGCATCGAGCCCAAGGAAGGCATGGGCATCCGCCAGCAGCTCGAACGCGAACTCAACAAAATGAAACGCGAACGAGGCGTCAAGAACGACGTCGACCTGACCGCCGACGACCTCAAGGAACTCATCGATATCTACAAGGCCAAGGTCAAGCAAGTCCTCGGCAAGGAATTCCCCGACGATGCCCAGGAACAGCTCTGGGGCGGCATCCGAGCCGTCTTCCTCAGCTGGAACGGCAAGCGGGCCATCGCCTACCGCCGCATCGAAAAAATCCCCGACGAGTGGGGCACCGCCGTCAACGTCCAGACCATGGTCTTCGGGAACATGGGCGACGACAGCGGCACCGGCGTCGGTTTCACCCGAAACCCCGCCACCGGCGAGAACGTCTTCTACGGCGAATGGCTCCCCAATGCCCAGGGCGAGGACGTCGTCGCCGGCATCCGCACCCCGCTGCCCATCAACGAGGCCGGCAAGACCGATGAAACCCGCAGCCTCCCGTCCCTCGAAAAAACGATGCCCAAGGCCTACAAGGAACTCGACGGCATCCAGAAAAAACTCGAAAAACACTACCGCGACATGCTCGACATCGAGTTCACCATCCAGCAGGACCGCCTCTGGATGCTCCAGTGCCGCGTCGGCAAGCGAAACGGCCCCGCCGCCGTCCGCATGGCCGTCGAAATGCTCAAGCAGAAGCTGATCGACCGCGAGACCGCCGTCCTGCGTGTCACGCCCTCCCAGCTCGATGAGCTCCTCCACCCGATCCTCGACCCCAAGGCCGAACTCAAAGCCGATAGGCTCGCCACCGGACTGCCCGCCGGGCCCGGCGGAGCCACCGGACAGGTCGTCTTCACCGCCGACGACGCCGTCGCCTGGGCCAAGAAGGGCAAGAACGTCATCCTCGTCCGTGAAGAAACCAACCCCGAAGACGTCGAAGGCATGCGCGCCGCCAGGGGCATCCTCACCGCTCGCGGTGGCATGACCAGCCACGCCGCCCTCGTCGCCCGCGGTTGGGGCAAGTGCTGCATCGTCGGCGCCGGCAAGATCGAAATCGACGCCCACGCCAAGACCATGCGGGTCGAAGGTTCCGACGTCGTCATCCGCGAAGGCGATACCATCAGCCTCAACGGATCAAAGGGCGCGATCTACCAGGGCGAAATGCCCATGGTCAAAGCCGCTGAGGAAAACCCCTTCTTCAACGCCTTCATGACCATCTGCGACCAGGTCCGCACCCTCGGCGTCCGCACCAATGCCGACACCCCGGATGACGCCCGCAAGGCCCTCTCCTTCGGGGCCGAGGGCATCGGCCTCTTCCGCACCGAACACATGTTCTACGGCGAAGGCAGCGACGAACCGCTCTTCAAGCTCCGCAAGATGATCATGTCGAGCACCGTCGATGAACGCCGCGCCGCCCTCGACGAACTCTTCCCGTTCGTCAAGAAGGACATCAAGGCCACCCTCGAGGCCATGGCCGGCAAGCCCGTCACCATCCGCCTCCTCGACCCGCCGCTTCACGAGTTCGTCCCGCACTCCAAGGAGCGCCAGCGCGAACTCGCCGACGCACTCAAGATCGACCTCAATGAGCTTCAGAAGCGGATCGACGGTCTCCACGAGAACAACCCCATGATGGGTCACCGCGGCGTCCGTCTCGGCGTCACCTATCCCGAAGTCACCGAGATGCAGGTCCGGGCCATCCTCGAAGCCGCCGCCGAACTGACCAAGGCCGGCAAGAAGGTCATGCCCGAAATCATGGTCCCGGTCGTCGCCGAGGCCAACGAGCTGACCACCCAGAAGGACATCGTCGATCGCGTCCATAAGGAAGTCTGCGCCAAAATCGGCGTCAGGAAGGTCGCCCACATGGTCGGCACCATGATCGAGATCCCCCGAGCGGCACTCACCGCCGGCAAGATCGCCGAAACCGCTGAGTTCTTCAGCTTCGGCACCAATGACCTCACGCAGATGAGCTTCGGCTTCTCCCGCGACGACATCGGCGGCTTCCTGCCCGATTACCTCGAAGACAAGATCCTGCCCGATGACCCCTTCCAGACCGTCGATCAGCAGGGCGTCGGCGAACTCATCCAGATCGGCATCGAACGCGGCCGCAATGCCCGGCCCAACCTCAAGGTCGGTATCTGCGGCGAACACGGCGGCGACCCCGACAGCGTCGAGTTCTGCCATAAGGTCGGCATGAACTACGTATCCTGCTCGCCGTTCCGCGTCCCGATCGCCCGCCACGCCGCCGCTCGCGCCGTGGCCAAGGAAAAGGCCGCCGGTCAGAAGCCCGCCAAGCCCAAGGCGACCAAGGCCAAGAAGGCCAAGGCCCGACGCTAAGGCGGCAAGCCGATAGGCACAAAACCAAATCGACCGGCGGAACACCAACCGCCGGTCGATTTCCTTTTTACTCCGCCCGCCCCGCCCTCACGAACGTCACCGCCCCCGGCTCCTTCGCCAGCACCCGCCAGCCGCCATCGGCCTCCAATATCCGCGCCAGCGGACACCACGCATCCACCACCGCCGCGTCAATCCCCCACCGCGCAAACGTCCCCTCCCACTCGCGACCGCCCATCGCCAACCGCGCCGCCCGCAAAATCTCATCGCCGTACACGTCGCAGCGGCTGTCCGCGAACACCGCCAACCTCCCATCCGCCGCGAACGTCACGTAGCTGCCCGTGTTCATCGTCGTAAAAAGCCGCACCGGCCGATCCAGCTCCAACAGCGCCGCCACCCCCCGAATCGGCTCCCTCGACGCATACCGCGTCCATACATCCGTCGGATACCGCCACAACAACGCCAGCACCACCGCCGCCAGCACGCCGACCGTCACCGCGAACCGCACCGTCAACGTCTCCGCTTTGCCTGCATCCACCGCTTCCCGGCCCAGCGCCGCCGCAAAAAGCGGCGCCGAACCCATGCACGCCAGCGGAATGTGCCGAACCCCGCTGAACCCCAAAACCAACAACCCGCCGCACAACGTCAGCTCCGCCCAACCGATCCGCCGCCATCGACGCACCACCGCCCATGCCACCGCCGCCGCCAGCAGGTACATGTAGATATCCGGCGCCTGGACCGGCCAGATCGCCGGAACCCGCCACTCCTCCGTCAGCTTCAACTCCTCCAGACCCATCGTCATCCGCACGTAGTCCACGTGATCCATCGCGTGCGGCGTCACCAGAATCGCCGCCAGCGCCGCCGCCACCGATACCGCCAGCACCGCCGCCTCGCGACAGGTCGCATTCCCGCCCCAAACCCGCTCCACCACGCGACCCGCCAGCCACAATCCCATCACGCCCAAACCCATCACGCAGGCGCTATGCACCTGCGCCCACAACAGAAAGACCCCAGCCGTCCACCCCACCAGCCGCCAACCCGGCCGATCCCGATGGCGAACCAGAAGATCGATTACCACCATCGCCAGAAACAACGACCACACCTGCGGCCGCAGCCCGCGCGTATTGCCCGCCGCGATCGCCAATCCCAAAACCACACCCGCCGCGTACACCGCCATCACCCCGCGCCGCACCATAAGCCGGTACGCCAACACCATCGCACCCGCGAACACCACCGCCATCAACCCCTCAGCCGCCCGCGGACCAAGCCTCGACCAGCTCAGATACACCCCAACATCGAAAAGCCACGAATGCGGAACCCACAACTTCCCGCTGCGGGTAAAACTGAACACATCCACCTGCGGCACATCCCACTGCCGAACGATCCATCGACCATCCGCCAGATGAAACCACAAATCCGGATCGTACGGAATCGGCATGAACCCGATCGCCAACGCCAGCAGCACCACCGCCGCCGTCGGCAGCGCCGCCGCGCCGCCCTCGTCCGCCAGCCGGCCCAACTCAGCCGCCGTCCCAGCCTCCACCGTATCAACCTGCACCGCCGATCCGTCCTGCATCACATCTCCATACCACCCATCACCCATCCACAGACCGCACCCTATCCCCTTTATCGACCATCCCACCCCCACCATCCACATCCCGAAAATTAAACTTTCAAGACCTGACCCCATGGGGTCAGGTCTTGAAAGTTTAATTTTGCCCGTCTCCATTCGGAGCGGCCACTGTCAGAATCAAGGCGGCCTGCTATAATGCGGCGATGACCGTCGTGCGGGTCGACCAACTGACCAAGTCGTTCCGGGTGCCGGCCAAGGAGGCCGGCCTCCTTCCCACCCTGCGCCACTTCCTCCGCCGCCAGTACCGCACCGTCGAAGCCGTCAAGGAAGTCTCCTTCACCATCGAACCCGGCGAGTTCGTCGGATTCCTCGGACCAAACGGCGCCGGAAAAACCACCACCCTCAAAATGCTCACCGGCCTCATACACCCCACCGCCGGCTCCGTCGAAGTCGCCGGACACGTCCCCTTCCGACGACGTCCCGAATTCCTCAACCGCATCACCCTCGTCATGGGCCAGAAACAACAGCTCATCTGGGACCTGCCCGCCCTCGACTCCCTCAAAATCAACGCCGCCGTCTACGAAATCCCCGAACCCGACTTCCGCAGCCGACTCGCCGAACTCTCCGAAATGCTCGACCTCAACGCCCAGCTCACCCAGCCCGTCCGAAAACTCTCACTCGGCGAACGCATGAAAGCCGAACTCCTCGCCGCCCTCCTCCACCGGCCAAGCGTCCTCTTCCTCGACGAACCCACCCTCGGCCTCGACGTCAACGCCCAAGCCGCCGTCCGCAATTTCCTCCGCGAATACAACCGACGACACCACGCCACCGTCCTGCTCACCAGCCACTACATGGCCGACATCACCGCCCTCTGCCCGCGCGTCCTCCTCATCCACCGCGGCCAGCTCATCTACGACGGCTCCATCGCCGGCATCATCGACCGCTTCGCCCCCTACCGCGAAATCAAAATCGAACTCGACGCGCCAATCCCCCACGACCTACTCCAACGTTACGGCGAGGTCCGCAGCGTCCAGGACCGCATGGCCCAGATCATCGTCCGACGCGACGAACTCACCGCCGTCGTCTCCCGCCTCCTGAACGAACAGAAGGTCTGCGACCTGACCGTTACCGATCCGCCCATCGACGACATCATCGGCCGCCTCTTCAAGGAGGGCATCGTCGCATGAGGGCCGCCCTCCGAAAATGGCGCACGCTCCTGGCCGTCCACTACGCCTACATGCTCGAATACCGCGCCGAAATCTTCCTCTGGGCCCTCACCGGAATCCTCCCCTTCATCCTCATGGGCGTCTGGATGCAGGCCGGCGAACAGGGCCAATTCCCCCTCTCCTCCATCCAGTTCGCCCAATACTTCCTCGCCGTCTTCGTCGTCCGCCAGTTCACCGGCGTCTGGGTCATCTGGGAGTTCGAATACGAGGTCGTCCAGGGCCGACTCTCGCCCTGGCTCCTCCAGCCGCTCGATCCCATCTGGCGATACCTCGCCCGCCACGGCGGTGAGCGCCTCGCCCGACTGCCCTTCCTGATCGTCATCGTCGCCCTCTTCTTCCTGCTCTACCCTCAGGCCCTCTGGACCCCCAAATCCTCCGCCATCGCCCTGGGCCTTGCCGCCATCGTCGCCGCCTTCGCCCTCCGCTTCGCCATCCAGTACACCTTCGCCATGCTCGCCTTCTGGACCGAACGCGCCCACGCCACCGAAGACCTGTTCTTCCTCTTCTTCCTCTTCCTCTCCGGCTACGTCGCTCCGCTCGAGGTCTTCCCCGACATCGTCCGCCAGATCACCATCTTCACCCCCTTCCCCTACATGGTCTACTTCCCAGCCCGCCTCCTCCTCGGCCAGGAAACCCACGTCCTCCGAGGCTTCGCCGTTACCTTCGTCTGGACCGCTGTGTTCATCCTCCTTAACCGATGGGCCTGGCGAAAGGGCCTCAAACGCTACTCCGCCATGGGAGCCTGACCGTGATCCGACGATACCTCAAAGTGCTCCGCCTCTTCTGGTCCACCGCCCTCGCCGCCGAAATGGAATACCGCATCAACTTCCTCCTCGCCGCCGTCACCTCCATCGGCGGAATGACCGGCAGCATCTTCGCCCTCTTCCTCTTCTACCGCGTCGGACACCAGCTCGGCGGATGGACCTGGTCCCAGGCCCTCATCGTCCTCGGCGTCTTCACCATCCTCGACGGCTTCGCCTCCACCTACCTCTCCCCCAACCTCAACCAGATCGTCGAACACGTCCAGGAAGGCACCCTCGACTTTGTCCTCCTCAAACCCCTCGACAGCCAGTTCTGGCTCTCCTGGCGCAACTTCTCCCCGTGGGGCCTCACCGACGTGGCCGTCGGAACCGCCCTCATCCTCTACGCCGGCTCCATCGAAAACCTCTCAGCCGTCAACTACCTGGCCGGCCTCCTGCCCCTGGCCATGGCCGTGACCATCCTCTACTCCCTCTGGTTCATCCTCGCCGCCACCAGCATCTGGTTCGTCAAAATCTACAACGTCACCCAGGTCCTCCGAAGCCTCGTCGACGCCGGCCGCTTTCCCATCGTCGCCTATCCCGTCGCCTACCGCGTCTTCTTCACCTTCGTCCTGCCCGTCGCCTTCCTCACCACCGTGCCCGCACAGGCCATGCTCGGCCAAGCCGCACTCGCCACCTACCTCCTCGCCGCCGCCATCGCCGCCCTCCTGCTCGCCGTCGCCCGACTCTTCTGGAAATTCGCCCTCCGATACTACACCAGCGCCTCAAGCTGACCCGCCACCCGCGACGACGACAACGCACCACCGCCCGATCCTCTCAGCCCTTCCGCGCAAGCGAACGCCGTCGCCGCGGCGCCTCCTCAACCGACGAATCCGGCCAGATGTCCAACACCGCCAGACCCAACGCCCGGGCGATCCGCCCCTTCTCCTCGGCGTCCGGATCATAGCCGAATTCCTCCGCCGCACGCACAATCGGAACCGGCACGTCGCTCAACGACGCCAGATCCATCAGCTCTATCCCCATCTGCTCTCGGTATTCCCGCAGGTTATTCGTCGGCATGTCCATTCCGCACCGTCCTTTCCCAAATCCGGCTACGCCCGTACTCCCCCTGCTTCCGCGCGCAGAAAGCTCCCGCCCTCTACGCGGCTCCCGCACCCTCAACGCCCGTCATAGCGGGCGGCCAGACGGGCGCCCTTGAGCGTCCGCAGACGCCGAAACGCCCGTTCAGCCGCCTGGCTCACCGCCACGTCCCGACTCCGGTCCGTGGCCTTGGCGACCACAGTCTCTCCTGATGCCAAATTCACCGTCAGAACACATTCCTGATCCATCCCGCCCTTCGGACCGTTCACGTCCGTCAGCCGAACCGACACCTTGTCCACCCGACGCACAAAACGGCTCAGCGACAACCGAAGACGCGCCCGAACCCGATCCCGAAACTCCGCGTCATCCTCGCCCTTGACCCGCATGAATAACCGCATCGATATCTCCCGTCTCCGCGACATCCGTCGCTTCACCTGTATTATAGAGAGGCTTATCTATTTGACCTCATAGATACTTTGGAGCTAATATATAGAGAAAAGAAAGGTATCGACCGCCATGAAATGGCTCAACTACCACCACCTGCTGTACTTCTGGACCGTCGCACGCGAAGGCACCATCGTCCGGGCGGCCGAAAAACTCCTCCTCGCCCAGCCGACCATCACCACCCAGATCCGACGACTCGAACGGGCCGTCGGACACAAACTCTTCGAACGCCGCGGACGAAACCTCCACCTCACCGAAATGGGACGCGCCGTCTACCAGTACGCCGATGAAATCTTCTCCCTCGGCGAGGAACTCATCGACTTCGTCAACGCCCGACCCACCCAAAGGCCATGGCAATTCACCGTCGGAATCGACGACATCCTCCCCAAACTCATCGTCTGCCGGCTCCTCTCTCCCGTCCTCGCCCTCCCCGAACCCGTCCAGATCGTCTGCCGCGAAGACAACATGAACCACCTCCTCGCCGACCTCGCCATCAACGAGGTCGACATGATCCTCTCCGACACCCCCATCACCCCCACCGTCAAGGTCCGCGGATACAACCATCTCCTCGGGCAGTGCGGAACCTCCTTTCTCGCCACCCCGGACCTCGCACGACAATATCGGCGAAACTTCCCCCGCTCCCTCCACGCAGCCCCCATGCTCCTGCCCATGGAAAACACCAGCCACCGCAAAGCCCTCGATCAGTTTCTCGGAGCCGAGGAACTCCGCCCCGCCGTCCGTGGTGAGTTCGACGACGATGGACTCCTCCAGGTCTTCGGACGCATGGGCGCCGGAGTCTTCCCCATCCCCACCCTTATCGAACCCGACCTCCTCCGTCTCTACGACCTGAAGGTCGTCGGCCGGCTGGACAACGTCACCATGAGCTTCTACGCCATCTCCGGAGAACGTAAACTCAGACATCCCGCCGTGCTCGCCGTATCCCAAGCCGCCCGCAACGTCCTCTCCTCCGAATGAGCAACCGGCAACACCTCAGACCCCTCCCCTCAAGCCGCCACCCAGCCTACAGACGCCACCGCACCGCTTCGCACGTCACGTGCCGCGGCGCCTCCTCGCGATACGTCGTGGCTGCATAACTGGTAATAAGCTCGCCGCCCTTCAACTCCAGCGTCACCGCCCAGCCGACCCAATAGCCGTTCGACGTGTGCAGCCGGATCGTCCGATCGCGATCCCACGTCCGACCGCCGTCCTCACTCACGATCGCCGATACGCCGAACGGCACGTGATAGTTCGAATACGTACACAACAGCCGCCCGTCCCGAAGCTCGGTCAGATACGCGTGCACGTGCGCATTGCCGGTCAAGCTCCACGGCCGCGCCCACGTCCGCCCGCCGTCCGTCGACTCGGTAATCACCGTGTCCTCAAACCCCTCACCCGTCGTCTCCGGCAACTGCCGTCGCAACGCCGCCAACAGCCGACCGTCCCTCAGCCGCACCGCGCCCACCTCACCAAACCACGTGTAATCCCAGTCAATCCGCCCTTCCGAAAACTCCCACGTCTCCCCGCCGTCCCGCGACCGGCCCAACTGCAGATGGCTGCTGCCGTTCGGCTCGCCGCCCCACTCCGGCTTCTTCGCCGTCACCACCAGCAGCCCCCCGTCCTCCTCCACCACCGCCTGACGCGGATAGTCCCACGACCTGTACACCGAACTGGTCCAGCTCCGCCCGCCGTCGTCCGACCACGCCAGCGTCTGCTCATCCGGCTTCCGCTCGCCGCCGGCGCCCACCACGCCGCCTTGCGCCGTCATCACCAGCCGCCCGCTCGGCAAACCCACCAGCATCGGCTCCTTCCCGTACAGCGGCGTCTCGCCGATCTCCCGCCAGCTCTCACCGCGATCCGCCGACTCGTAAACGAATATCCCGAACCGCCGCTTGGCCCGGTCCGGATCGTTGTTGTCCCGACAGACCGCCGCCACCAACCCCCCATCCTTCCGCTGGATCATTCCCGCCTTGTAGTTCCCGCGATCCCCCACCCGAACCCGGACCGCCGGCTTCCACGCCACAAACCCCACCCGCTGGAGGTCCTGACCCGTATACCCGGTCAGCGCCTCGACGTACCTCTCATACTCGTACCCGCCCAGCAGCGCCGCATTCCGCGCCCGATCCGCCGCCGTCCCACCCACCGCCTCCGTCTCGTGAGGATAACGCTTCGCCGTCTCCGCCATGACAAGCTCCTTACAAAACAAACCAAATCTCCGACCAGCCATCCTACCCGCGCCCTTCCGCCACGCCACGAAATTCACCGCCGCCAAGCCTCCGCCCACACCGCTATCCCTCTGGCCGCACCAAACCACTTTGAACCTTCGATCTGCACCCACAACCGCCTCTACGCTGGCACCGTCGCCTTCATGTTGCTACACTTACGCCTTTGAATATACAGCGATCAACAAAGGATAAATCACGGATGAACCAAACCCATATTCAGAGAATCTCGAACGAACTGAACCTCCAGACCCGCCAGGTCGCAGCCGCCGCCGCCCTCCTCGCCGAAGGCGGAACCGTCCCCTTCATCTCCCGCTACCGCAAGGAGGCCACCGGCTCACTCGACGAGGTCGCCATCACCGCCATCCGCGACCGCCTCGAACAACTCGACGAACTCGACAAACGACGCGATGCCATCCTCAAATCCCTCGACGAACGCCAGCTTCTCACCGACGATCTGAAAGCCAAAATCGACCACGCCGAAACCCTCGCCGTTCTCGAGGACATCTACCTCCCCTTCCGACCCAAACGACGAACCCGCGCCACCATCGCCAAAGAAAAAGGCCTCGAACCCCTCGCCGATCTCCTCTGGACCCAGGACCCAGCCGTCAACCCAGCCGCACAAGCCGCCCACTTCGTCAACGCCGAAAAAGGCGTCGCCGATCCCCAAGAAGCCCTCGCCGGAGCCCGTGACATCATCGCCGAACGCGTCAACGAGGACGCCGACGCCCGCGCTCAAATGCGCGACCTCTTCGCCGAAAAGGGCCTCATCAAATCCAAACTCATCGCCGGCAAGGAACAGGAAGGCGCCAAGTTCAAGGACTACTTCGACTGGTCCGAACCCATCGCCACCGCCCCCTCCCACCGCGTCCTCGCCATGCGGCGCGGCGAAAACGAAAAAGTCCTCACCCTCCGCATCGAACCGCCCGAAGAAGACGCCTTGCCCCTCCTCGAAAAACGCTTCGTCAAAAACCCCAGCCCAGCCGGCCAACAGGTCCGCCTCGCCGTCCACGATGCCTATAAACGCCTCCTCTCCCTCTCCATGGAAACCGAAATCCGCCTCGACAGCAAACGACGCTCCGACGAAGCCGCCATCGCCGTCTTCGCCCAGAACCTCCGCGAACTCCTCCTCGCCCCGCCACTCGGACAAAAACGCGTCATGGGAATCGACCCCGGTTTCCGAACCGGCTGCAAGGTCGTCTGCCTCGACGCCCAGGGCAAGCTCCTCCACGACGACGTCGTCTTCCCCACCGGCTCCGCCCACCAGACCGAACTTGCCGGACACACACTCCTCGCCCTCGCCCAGCGATTCGATATCCAGGCCGTCGCCATCGGCAACGGCACCGCCAGCCGCGAAACCGAAAACTTCGTCCGAAGCCTCGGACTGCCGCCCGCCATCGCCGTCGTCATGGTCAGCGAAAGCGGCGCCTCCGTCTACTCCGCCTCCGAAACCGCACGCGACGAATTCCCCGACCACGACGTCACCGTCCGAGGCGCCGTCTCCATCGCCCGACGACTCGTGGACCCCCTCGCCGAACTCGTCAAAATCGACCCCAAATCCATCGGCGTCGGCCAATACCAGCACGATGTCGACCAGACCGCACTCCGCAAGAGCCTCGACGACACCGTCGTCAGTTGCGTCAACTCCGTCGGCGTCGAAGTCAACACCGCCAGCAAGCAGCTCCTCACCTACGTCTCCGGCCTCGGACCAACCCTCGCCGAAAACATCGTCGCCTACCGCAACGAGCACGGACCCTTCCCCTCACGCCGGGCCCTCCTCGACGTCCCGCGACTCGGACCCAAAGCCTTCGAACAGGCCGCCGGCTTCCTGCGAGTCCGCGACGCCCAGAACCCCCTCGACGCCAGCGCCGTCCACCCCGAAAGCTACTCCGTCGTCGACGCCATGGCCGCCGATCTCGGCTGCCGCGTCGCCGACCTCATCCGCGACGAGCAGATCCGACGCAAGATCGACGTCCACCGCTACGTCACCGACACCGTCGGCCTGCCCACCCTCACCGACATCCTCGCCGAACTCGCCAAACCCGGCCGCGACCCGCGACAGCAGTTCGAAGCCTTCCAGTTCGCCGAAGGCGTCGAAAAACTCCAGGACGTCCAACCCGGCATGAAACTCCCCGGTATCGTCACCAACGTCACCGCCTTCGGCGCCTTCGTCGATATCGGCGTCCATCAGGACGGACTCGTCCACATCAGCCAGCTCGCCGACCGATTCGTCAAAGACCCAAACGACGTCGTCAAGGTCCAACAGCGGGTCCTCGTCACCGTCCTCGAAGTCGACCTCGAACGCAAACGAATCGCCCTCTCCCTCAAATCCGATCCCGACGCCGCGCCCGCCCGAAACGAGAAAACACGCGACGAAAAACCCCGCCAACGCCGCGATCAGCCGCGGCCGGCCCAACCCAAACCCCAGGCCGGCGGATGGTTCTCCGACGCCCTCGCCAAGGCCCGCCAAACCGACAAACGACGCTGATCCTATTGCGGAACAATCCGCCTCCCGGTAGAATCGTTATTCCAAAAGTGGAAACTCTTTGGGACCTCTTCCAGAGGGGGTGGATGATGAATTCCCTGACCAGACGTATCCTGATCGCCGCCTTGGGCTTGCCCCTGTTCCTGATCGGCTGCTCCGAAGCCCCGGTCACCGGCCGACGACAACTCAAACTCGTCCCGGAAGGAACCCTCAACGCCATGAGCGTCCAGGAATACCAGAAATTCCTCGCCCAAAACCCGCCCAGCGCCGACGCCAAAGCCACCGCCGCCGTCCAAGAAGTCGGCCAGCGAATCCGACAGGCCGTCCATAGCTACCTCCGAGAAACCGGTGAACTCGACCGAATCCAGGGCTTCAACTGGGAGTTCAACCTCGTCGAATCCGACCAGGTCAACGCCTTCGCCATGCCCGGCGGCAAGGTCGTCTTCTTCGAAGGTATCCTCCCCGTCGCCCAGAACGAAGCCGGAATCGCCACCGTCATGGGACACGAAATCGCCCACGTCGTCGCCGGCCACGGCAACGAACGCGTCAGCCAGGGACTCCTCGCCCAGATGGGCGGCATGGCCCTCTCACAGGCCATGGCCCAAAGCCCAGCCGAAACCCGTGACCTCTTCCTCAAAGCCTACGGGGCCACCACCCAGGTCGGCGTCCTCCTGCCCTACAGCCGACTCCACGAAAACGAAGCCGACCACCTCGGACTCATCTTCATGGCCCTCGCCGGATACGACCCCCATGAGGCCGTCGACTTCTGGCAGCGAATGGCCGCCGCTGGTTCCGCCAGCGAGGGGCCCGCCTTCCTACGCACCCATCCCCCCACCCAGCAGCGAATCGCCAACATCCAAAGCCTCATCCCAGAAGTTATGCCGTACTACCGCGGCGATACCCCCATCGGCCCAGCCGTCCCGCCGCAGCAACTCCAGGACGACCGCGAATCCGCCCCCGCCATCGACTCCGACCGCCAGAAGGACACCGAAAAACAGCAAAAAAAAGAACTCAAACGTCAGGAAAAAGAGCGAAAAAAAGAACTCGAACGACAGGAAAAGGAACGCCGAAAAGCCGAAAAAGAAGCCCGAAAAAAACAACGTAAGGATGACGACGACGATGACGAGGAAGACGACGATTAGTCTGACGTTACTGGCCATGGTCCTCACAAATCAACCGGCGGCAGCGGAACAGACAGCGACACAAACGGCGGCCAAACCCGCACCGCGAACCATCGCCGTCTTCGGCTCCTCCGTCGCCTCCGGCGAGCGCGACAGCCGTGGCGGATACGCCGCCAGACTCGCCGAAGCCCTCCCACGCCAATGGAAACTCGTAAACGTCTCACGAGGCGGCGACAACACCGTCTCCATCCAGCCGCGATTCGACGAACTCCTGACCGCCCAGCCGGACTACGCGATCATCGGCCTCTCACTCGCCAACGAAGGATTGGCCGCAGCCGACGACGACGCCGAATGCCAACGCGTCTTCGACCAGTTCCATCGCGGCCTCTGCACCCTCATCAACCGCTGCCGCGCCGCAAACATCCAGCCGGTCATCGGACTCTGCTACGCCAACAGCGACTTCTCGCCCGAAAAATACGAGTACACCCGCCGGATGAACCTCCTCATCAACACCTGGGACGTACCAGGCATCAACTTCCTCGGCGCCGTCGACGACGGACACGGCCACTGGGTCAAAGCCTGCGAAGCCGACGCCGGCCATCCCTCCGACCGCGGCCACGAAGAAATGTTCCACGCCATCGTCCCCTCCCTCTTCGACGCCTTGGCCGCCGGCAAACCCATACCCCGCTTCACCACAACCGACGGATACTGGCGATCCGACCGATCCAGCGCGACAACGCCGATCCTCGCCTTCCAACCGACCCATCCCATGCGCCCCTTCACCGTCGCCGTCGCCTTCCGCACCTCCGCCGCCAATGCCCCGATCGCTCAAATCCGCGCCGCCGAAAAAACCGTCCGCCTGACCGTCCAATCCGGCAAGCTCGTCTACCACGGCCTCAACGCCGCACGCCTGGCCTCAACGGCAAACATAGCCGACGGCCAATGGCATCAACTCGCCCTCGCCCACCGCTACGCCAACGGCCAGACCCTCCTCTTCCTCGACGGCGAACCGGCGGGCGCCATCGCCGAATCCCTCACGCCGCAACGCTTCTCCCTCGGAATCGCCAACGCCGAACCCGGACAGGGAACCGTCGACCTCCGAGACTGGCTCATCTACCGCTCAGCCCTCAACCCCGACGAAGCCGCCGCCCTCCACCGCCGACAACTCATCCACGCCAGCCTCGAACTCTACGCCCCGCTCCACGATGCCCCCTTCCAACAAGGCAAAACCCCTGCCAACCTCGCTCAAAGCCTCTCCGAAGTCCGGGTGGTCGCCGAATGAGACTTCGGGAATAACCACTTGAGGTCCCGAATCCAATAACTGTAATGCCCACCGCTCGGATTCCCCCCGATCCGCAGCATCTTCACCGTAGCCGGATCGAACGAAGCCGGCGCATCCTCATCGAAGAAAATGTGCACCCGCGACCACGCCGACGTAACGCGGTAGTTGAAGTCGCACCGCTCGCCCACCTCGTGCGTGTCCTCCAACACTGCCATCACCAGGCAAAAACCGCACAGCGGCTCAGCCTTGACCTCAAACGTCAATCCCACCGCGCCAGCCAGCGACTCCCCGGGCAGCGCCAACGGAAACTCCGGATACACCCAGCAATCCGCCCCAGCGGGAAACTCCACCTCGAACCGCACCGCCCCCTCCGCCTCATCGAAACTGATACCCATCTTCCCCGAACTGTTCGCAACCCACCGCTCCGCCTCCCGCCACGGAACCTCCCGCGCCGCCAGCGAAGGGTCCACGCCCGCCGCCGACAGCTTCACCGGAATGCACACCGGGCTCGTGGGCCGGCCCGCAAACCGCCCCGCCAGACGAACCTTGACCACCCCGTACGCATCTTCACCGAACCGTATCCCGATCGGAATCGCCGCCTTCGCCATCGCCGCCACGTCCACCGACTCCGGCAAGCCGTCCACGACATACCCTTCGCCCAGATTCTCGATCACGCCACGCTTGGCCGTATCGGAAAAGTTAAACACCTCCAGCGTCGCCTGCCCGACAAACCCATCCTCCAGCAACACCTTGTTCGGAATGTACTGGAACTCATCGCCCAGATCCAACCGCAACACCACGCTCAAATCCTTCTCCACCGTCTCAGCCGCCGCCTCGACCGCCACCGGCCCCTCAACCGCCTCCAGCGACGCCAACCCGCGAACGTAAATCGGATACCGCCCTACCGACAACCGGCACAAGCCATCCGACACCGGCACAGCCGCCGATCGACCGACAAAGTCAAACAACGCGACCCGCGAAACCGGACTGCCCACCTCCACCTCCCGATCCTCCCCGTCCTTCGACCACAACACCAGCGTCTGCGTACCGTCCGCCCCGTCGTACAGCAGCGCCTCAACCTCCGGACCCAACGCCAGCCGACCGCGATACCGCGCCCCGTTCAACTGCCACGTCATGGCCGCGTACGCCGCGATCACCGGCTTGACCGTAAAATCCCACCGCAAAAATCCCCACACCCGCCCCGGCTCCTGATACGGCGGCAGGTAAAACGAAAAATCCCGCTCCACCCCCAACGCCCCAAACAAAAGCTGCGACTTGACGATATACTCCGCCTGCGACAGCTCCTGCTCCGCGTCATGCTCCATCAACCCGCTCCCCGGAATCACCGACGCTCCCGCCCCGCCGCCGTAGTACCCGTTCTCCGTCACCCACATCGGCTTGTGGCCCACGCCGTACCGCGACAGCAGCGCCCGCTCGTCCGCCACCACCTTCGGGAAGTTCTCGAACTCCCGCTCGTAAATGTGGCAGTTGTACGTATCGAAATAGTCCCCCAGCCCGTTTTCCATCGCCGTGTCCATGAACCGCGGAACCGGATGAAAACAACTCGACGGATTCAGCACGTTGATCTTCGCGTCGCCCGCCTTGAAACCCAGATACGCCGCCTTGTGCGCCGCCGCCAGATCCCACGCCGGACCCGCCCACGCGTCCGGCTCGTTCATGAACTCCCACGCCTGCATCCGCCCCCCGAAATGCTCCACGCACGCACGCGAAAACCGATACACCGCCATCAGGTCCCACACGAAACCCACCCGCCTCGGATTTATCGCGAAGCCCGGCGCGTTGTGATACATCCCGCAGATCTGCACCCCGCGCTCCGAAAACAGCCGCGCGTTCCGATCAACGGTCTCCCCCCAGTGGTACTCGCCCCGCGGCTCTTCGCTCCAACCGTTCCGCTCCCGAATCATCACCGCCCCGCAAAGCCGCGCCACTTCCGCCAGCACCTCGTGCATCTTCTCCGGCGGCTCAAACCGCCCGTCCGGACACCGCGCCCAACTCGGTCCCGCGTCCATCGCGAACGGACTGTTCGGATCGGCCGCTCGCTCACCCGGATCGACCACTCGCGCGAACGGCACAAACGGCTGCCATTCCGCCGCGCCCTCCGGTCTGATCCGCAGCCGGTAGTACCCCATCGGCAACGCCGGCAGCCGCAACGACTCCTCGCCCAACCGCCAGCCTCCCTCCGCCGACGTCCGCCCGCGCCAGTCGCTCACCATCCACTCCCACACCCCCGCCGGATGTGGATACTTCAGACCAAACACGATCGGCTCATCGCCCGCGAATATGTTCGCCGGACGATCCGTCACCACCACCGGCGGCATGTTCAGCCGCGCGATCGGATCGCCAAGCAGACACACCGCGTCGATCCAATACGCGTAAACCGTCCCATCGCCCCACCGCGGCCGATCCACAAAAATCGTCAGACTGTGACGTCCCGCCTCAAACGCCCGCATCGCCAGATTCGTCCACCGCGCGCACCCGGCGTGACCCCACGCCCGATCCGACCGGCCCAACGCCGTCACCTCGCGCCGCGCCTGGTCGTCAATCGCATACCCGATCTGCGAACAGTACCCCTCGCCCACCGGACCGCCCGCCACGCTCAACAAATACGTCCCCGCCTCCGCCACCTCAAACTCGTACCGAATCCAATGCCCCCCCTGCTCCGCCGTGTGCAAAACCATCTGCCGCCCGCCGTAACAATCCTCCCTCGCCATCACCGCAAAGCCGCTCTGCTCCGCAAACCCCTCCCCCTCAATCCACACATCGTGCAACGGCCGCTCCGGTGGAAAACACTGAAACACCGGCAAATCCGCCACCTGACCCAAAACCGACGAAACCAGACCCGCCGCCGCCATCACAAAACACGCCGCTCGCATCAGTTCACTCCACAACAAACGCATCAATAATCCGGAAAAAACCGCCGAACACGCGTCGGATCCGCAAAATCCGTCCACAGCCGCCATCCCGCCGCGCCATCCGCAAACAACGCATTCGCCCCAGAATGGTGCGGCTGCGCAATCGCGTACTGATAGCTCGTGTCGCCCCAGAACCGATAGTGAGGGGCCGCCACCCCGTGCGTCGTCGCGTCGATCAAATTCACCTTCTCCGACGGATCGACAAAATCCACGAACCGAAACGGCGGTCCCCACTCCCGACCGCTCCCCCAGAGCCAGTAGTGAAACGCCGACATCAACGCATCCGACTGCGCGTAATTCGTCAGCGGACGCGAACCCTCCATCAGCGAAGCCGGCACCGGATTCACCGGACAAATCGTCACCTTGCTCAGCGTCACGTCGATCCGCCGAGTCGCCTGGTACTCCGCCAGCACGTCGTACCACCGCGACCCGCCCGGCGCCACCGCGTTCGTCGCCACGTAGTCGTTGTAGTCATTCCCGTAAAACGCGAAGATCATCCCCAACTGCCGAAGGTTCGACTGACACACCACCGTGCTCGACTGATCCCGCGCCGCCCCCAACGCCGGCAGCAAAATCGCCACCAGCACCGCGATGATCGCCACCACCACCAAAAGCTCGATCAACGTAAACGCCGACAACCGACAATGCCCATCTCTCGTTTTCATGACTACGCCTCACGGGCTGACCATCAGCCAATTGAACGCCATGGGACTCTTATCCGCACCGATCCCACCGCCCCATCCGAAATACCCGCGATCCGACCCGTCGTTCGTATTCACCAGCAGCGAAAACCCAGCCGCCACGCCCGGCTCAAGCTCCGGCAAGTCCACCGCCTCCACCGGAATCGTCACCCGGTAAACCGTCCGGTCCTCGTGCCGCGCAATCTCCGCCGTGATATCATCGACCACGCCCACCCGCTTGTCCGACTGCGACGAATGCCGATACACCTTCGCGCCCGCCGCCGTCAACGCACACGTCAACTCCGTATAACTCCGCGGCATCGGCCCGTCGTGCGGCAACGCCTGCAACGCCACCTGAATCGAATCCCCCTTCCACATCGCCCCGTCCTCAAAGTCCTGAAAGTGCACCGCGTCCTTCACGTTCACCGTCAGATACAAATGCCGCCGGTCCCACGTCAGACCAAAACTGTGTACATCCTCAGCCGACCGCGCCGGCCGCTCCACCGCCAGATCGTCCACCAAAACCCGGCCCGATCCCACAAACGACCGATCCCGACGCTCGATCGTCAACGAATGGAACGACACCGGCTTGTCCATCCGTCCGTCGCCGTTCCCGTCCCAGTGGCTGTCCGCCGGACGCGACAAATCCAGCGTCATTGCCGTCCACCCGCCCTCCGGCACCCCGCCAATGCACCACGAAAACAACTCGCCCGACGAGTCGATCAAACGAACCCATACCATGTGGCCCGACCCGTCGCCGCGAATCCGGAACTTCAGCAAACTCGCGTCCTCCGGCAACGCCATCGGCCGGCTGTAACCGCAGTAGTTCAGCGTCTCCGGCAGCCCGTCAAACCCATAAGCCAACTCCGCAGCCGTATTCGCCCTGTCGTCCGGGTCCGCAACCAAACTAATCGACGCCTTCACCGCCGGCCGATCGCCGTAAACACTCCACCCCTCAACGCCCTCGAACGCATCCAACTCCACCACCGGCGTCAGCACGCCCGCGTCAAAGCTGTACACGTTGCCCGCCCCCTCCGACGATGCCGGCGTCGCGAACGCCACCTCCCGCGGAATGTGCAGCCTCGTGTTCCCAGGCCGCTGCGACTCCGGAAAATCACGACGCACCACCTCCGGCAAAACCCGCACGCCCGCCAGATCGCCGCTCACCAGCCACGGCGTCGAACTCAACGTCAACCGAATCCGACCCTTCTGCACGTCCCAACTCTCCGTCGGGTCCGGCCATGTCAACGCGCCCCACATCCTTTCCATCGTCCGACCGCCCACCTGCTGCAACCTCACCGGCGGCGCATCCAGCCGATCCGTCTCCAGCGTCACCACGTACCGATCGTCCCGCGGCGTGCTCCACAACGCCAACACGTCCGTCCCGTCCGCACGCTTGTACCGAACCCCGCACGCCCGCGAATCCGAAAACTCCACCCGCCCCAGAAACTCCCCCGTCGACACCAGCTCCGCCAGGTCGCGATACGCGAAATACGCCGGCTTCGGCGTCATGTCCGCATCCAGCAGGCCGAAATTGTGCTCCGGGTTCTGCGGGTCGATCCCGTCGTTCTGCCAGTCATACCAGTACACCCCCGCCAGCCGAGGAACGCTCCGCGCCAACAGCAGCATCCGCGCCGCATAGTCCATCGCGTCATCCGCCCGCGTCCCGTCCGCCGCCACGTGACCCGGCCAACCCGTCTCCGTCAGATAAAACCGTACCATCCGATCCGGACTCGCCGCCGCCAGCTTCCGGTCCGCCACTCCCATCCACTCCACCCAGCCTTCCGGCGTGTACCGCTGCGAACCCGCGTTGTACGGATACGCGTGCAGCGACACCGCATCCACGTACTTCAACCCGCCCAGCGCAATGAACTCGTCCAACCACCCCTCGATCATCCAGCCGCCCAACACCGTCACTTCCGGGTCCGCCGCCTTGATCCGCGGATACGCCGCCGCCGCCAGCTTCACGTAGTTCTCGATCGTCTGACCCGTCCGCGGAGCCTCCGGCAAAAAACCGCCCAGATACCCGCCCCACTCATTCCATATCTCATACTTCCGTACCGTCTTGCCAAAATGCCGAACCACAAACTCGCAGTACCGCGCGAACCCCTCCCGCGACTCATCCGTCACCGGCGACCCGCCCCCGTTGTAAAACGGATTCCAATACGCCAGCACCAGCACCGGCTCAATCCCCATCTCAGCCGCCCGGCGAACGAAGTAATCGTAAAACTCCGGCATCGCGTACCGCCCCTGCTCCTGCTCGATCACCAGCCAATAGGCGTCGTCGTACAGCGACACGACGCCCGCCTCCTTCATCAACGACAGATGCTGCTCCACCGCCGCCGGACGATGCGTGAAATGCACCTTCACCCCCACCGTAAACGCCCGCTCTCCCGCCACGCACCAACCACCGACCATCAACGCGGTCAACACAACCAGCCCTGCTCGCTTCATGCGCCGCTTCCTTTCACAGAATCCGGAACCGGACCCGTCGACTCGCCCACAAACACCGGCGCATCCGCCGGCTGAACCAGCAAAGGCCCTACCCAGTCACGCCCCCCGCGGGCCATCCAGTCGAAACACACCGATAAATAAGGCTTCGGATCCGGATCGCGCAGCGACGTCAGCGTCGGGATCAAATACGGAGCCATGTCCGCACCGTCCTCCGCCGCGCACACCGATACGTCCCGGCCAACCCGCAATCCCGACTCGTGCAACCCGCGCATCGCCCCGATCGCCGCGCTCGACGTCGCGCAGAAAATCGCCGTCGCGTCAAAATCCTCCCGGCGAATAACCGCCCGAATCATCTCGTACGCCTGACTCAACGTCGATCCGTACGGCTTGACCGGCTCATTGACAAGCCGACCCGAAACCCGGTGCGCAGCCGTCCAGAGCTGCCACTGCTCGATCCGACGCTGAACCACCCCCCCCACCGGCTGAGTGTTCAAACACCACACCCGACGATGACCCAAGTTCCCCAAATGGTCCAACAGCTTCTGAACCATCTCCGGCGACACCAGCCGAAACGTCGGTATCCCATACGCCGACCAGTCCTCGCCCATGCTCACCAAAGGACGGCCCGCCTGAGAAAACCGATCCAGCAACTGCTCCGGAACCGGCATCGGCAGCGGCAGAATGAACGCCCCGTCAAACCCCTCCACCGCCTCCGCCAACACCACGTCATGCCAGTGACCGTACCCGATCACCCGCAACGTCCAACCCCGTGACCCCGCCATCTCCTCAAGCCAAAGCTGAGACTGCTCCACGTACGGCGATTTGCACAACGGAACCATCAACGCAATCTGTAACTTCTTGCCCGACACCGAACTATGACGATTCACCGCCACCCGCCGATTCGCCCGACGTACCAGCAAACCCTTGTCCACCAACGCCATCACCGCCTTCCGGGCGGTCATGTGGCTCACCCCCAACTCCGCAGCCAACTCCCGCTCCGACGGAATATCCCGTACCAGATAATCCCCATGCCGGACCCGCTGCTCCAACAATCCCGCAATCTTCGTATACTTGGCCATCCCGCCACTCTTTTCGGCTATACATATAACAAATCGTTACATCTCCCCCTAGCCTAATAAATTTTGTTATACACTGCAAGCAAAAAAATA
>JAAYCJ010000144.1 GCA_012729815.1 Phycisphaerae bacterium
CAAGGCCCGCTACGGCGAGATCGAGACCGCCAATCGCCACTGGCGCACCGCGTACGAGACGTGGGATGAGATCGTCCTTCCCGATCTGCGGTCCGGCCGCCTGAGCCCGCCCGGCAGCGTCGTCGCCGCCACCGCCGATCAGAAAGCCCAGTACGTCAATCGGGCGATGGCCTACGAGATGGTCCGCTTCCAGCAGGACAGCTTCGTCAACCATCTGGCGTACCTCAAGGACACAGCGGTGCAGGCGGACCCAGCACGTCCGGCGTTCTCCAAGCTGGTCGACGGCAACCTGGTGCTTACGTACGCGGCTGAGCCATTCAAGGCCCGCGAGGTCCAGCACGACGTCTACGGAACCAACGTGTACTACGGTCCGCAGGCCGGAGCGGTCGGCCACGGGATCGGCAACATGAACTTCTTTCTCGCCCTCGGCGTGGACATGGAGCACGAGGCGACGGGCCTGCCCGTCTGGTGCACCGAGTTCAACCAGGGCTGGTGGAAACCGTACCGGATGGGCCTGCGGGATGAGTTCGCGGTTCAGGTCTGGACCGCCTTCGGCAAGGGCCTGCGCGGGCTGTTTCCGTTCTCGTGGAATCCGGGCCAGTGGGCGCTTTTCTATGGCGATGATGCTCCCGCCCCGGCCGCCGAGGCCATGGCGATCACCTACGCCCAGTTGTCCGCCCTGGATGACCTCGTGGCCGGACTGAGCAAACCCGATCCTCGGATCGCCTTCTACTATCCGCGGGCGTCGCTGTACCACCGCGACCTGGACAACCCAGCCCATCCGGAGCGTCCGCTGTCCACGCCGCTGAATCAGCTTCGCGCCCTCTACGAATCGGTGTCGCTGGTGGGCGGATTTGCCGTCGGGTTCCTCGCTGATGAGGACCTGGAGGCGGGCAAGCTCGATTCGGTCGAGGCGCTGATCCTCGTCGAGGCCGAGTATCTGCCTCAAACCGCTTTGGATCATGTCCGCCGCTTCGTTGAGCGCGGCGGACGGCTGGTGACGGTTGGTCCCGTCGCCCGGTTCGACGAATTCGGGTTCGCCTGGGATGGTTTTCCCGCCGGCGAGCTGCAGCCGGTTTTGGGCGCCGAGATGGCCGATCAAGTCCCTTCACCCGTTTCCGCATCGGGCAGGACCGTGTGGCTGCCGCCCGTGGACGCTGCCGCGCCCGCGGTGGCGTTCGCCAATCCGCAGCCGGATGCCAGCGTCCTGGCAACCTACGCCGATGGCAAACCGGCGGTGATCGAGCATGTCTTCGGAGAGGGCAAGGTGCTGGCGATCGGATGCGCCGCCGGAGTCGCCACCGACGCCCGGCCCGGCGCCACCGCGGAGTTCCTCACCGACTGGTTCGAGTCGCAAGGCATTCGCCCTTCCGCCAAAACCGTTGGCTTCTTCGAGACCAGCCGAAACGAACTGGCCGTGCTCGGCCTCAAAGACACCCACGAAGGGGACTGGCTGTTGCTCGTCAATGCCGGCCATTACCCCGTCCATCCGACCCTTCGATGGACCACGCCCTACTCCCCTGCCGCCGTCGACGTGCTGTCCGGAAAGACCTTCTCCTGCACCGCATCGCAGGAGAATCTTCCTGAGCTGACGATTCGCCTCAACCCATACCAGGTCGCCCTGATCGGAAAACTGGAATGCACGGAAACCAAACCATGAAGACTCCAACCGACGCCCGTCTGCCAAAGCCTCCATGTTTCCCACGCCACACGCAGCCCCGATCGAAGGCATTCACCCTGATCGAGCTGCTGGTCGTCGTCGCGATCATCGCCGTGCTGGTCGCCGTGCTCCTGCCCGCGCTGCAGGCGGCCCGCGACTCCGCCAAGATCGCCGTCTGCACCAGCCGCCTTCGCCAGTGGGGCCTCGTGCATCAGATCTACGCCCAGGACAACAGCGGCTTTCTCCGCCCCACCGACCGCATCTATCCCGAATGCTACTGGACGCCGGAACTCGTCAACCGCGACGACTTCGTCAACTACTTCATCGATCATCACGGGTTGCCCGAGGATCTGTTCGTCTGCCCGTTTCAGCCGTCCGTCCGCCTCCTGCAGACCGGCAGCGACCCGCGGGTCCTGCTGATGGGCTACACCTACCTCGGCGCCTATGACGAAACGCAAC
>JAAYCJ010000145.1 GCA_012729815.1 Phycisphaerae bacterium
AAGGTCGCGGCGTGCCAGAGTGGCAGAGGGTGAGGCGGCTGGGATTTGGTGGGTGAGACGAGGTGCGGCCGGGATGGGCGTGCCATTGGGGCGGCGGCGGGTTATTTTTTCTTTTCGTGGGTGAGGCCCATCTGGACGTAGTCGCGGCGGAAGAGGAGGTCGACGGTCCAGTCGAGGGCGATGCGGACCTTTCGGGTGATTCCGGGCATTTTGAGGAGGTAGAAGGTTCGCCAGGTGAACCAGGCTGGGAATCCGGCGAGTTTAAAGCCGAGGATTTTGGCGACGGCAGTGCGGCATCCGAGGGGGGCGATGGCGCCGCGGTTTGTGATGTCGCAGGGGGTAGGATGGTCGCCGTGGAGGGCGCGGGCGAGGTTATGGGCGAGGTGGTCGCCCTGTCGGACGGCGTGTTGGGCGGTGGCGGGATAGGCGTTTCCATGGGCGTCGAGATTGACGGCTGCGTCGCCGATGGCCCAGACGTTGTCGCAGCCCTGGACGCGGAGTTCGCGGTCGCAGAGGATGTAGCCCCGCTGATCGGTAGGCAGGTGGAGGCGTCGGAGGAGCGGAGGCGGGGCGATACCGGCGCACCAGACGACGGTGTGGGTGGGGAGTCGCCGGCCGTCTCGCAGGTCGACGTAGCCGTCGTGGATATGGCTGATCGTGGTGTTGAGCAGGACGTCGATGTTGCGTTTGGCGAGTTGGGCGAGGGCGTATTGGGAGAGGTCGGGGTCGAGGGCGGCGAGGATTCGGTCGGTGAGTTCGATGAGGGTGACTCGGCAGTCGTTGGGCGAGACGTTGCGGTAGTAGCGAGAGGCGTTTTCGAGGAAGACCTGGAATTCGCCGGCGACTTCGACGCCGGTGTAGTTTCCGCCGACGACGACGAGGTGGAGGAGGGCTTTGCGTCGGTCGGGGTCGAGGGCGGCGTCGGCGATTTCGAGCATCTGTATGGCGTGGTCTCGGAGGGCGAGGGCGTCGGGGAGGGACTTCATGCCGAAGCCGCGGTCGGCCAGGCCGGGGACGGGCGGGAGGTTGGTGACGGAGCCGGGCGAGAGGACCAGGTGATCGTAGGGGATTTGGCGCGGATCGGGCTCGCGCGGGACCTGGGCGAAGACGATCCGGCGGTCGAAATCGACGCCGGTGACTTCGGCCATGAGGAAACGGATTTTGTGGAGGAAGCTTCGGATGGAGACGAGGGCGTGTCGGGGTTCGAGGGATCCGGTTCCGGCTTCGACGAGGAGGGGGTAGAAGATGAAGTAGTTGTTTCGGTCGATCAGGAGGATATCGGCCCGCTGGTAAAGGCGGTTGTTTTCCATGGCTTGGGCGCAGTAGGCACCGCCGAATCCGCCGCCGATGACGACGATACGCGGCTTGTTTGCGGTGTGTGCCGGGTCCATGCCCACCCCCCTTGGCGTCGGCTGAGGACGATTGTATCGGGGCGACAGGCGGCTGTCGAGGTCGGCCAAAGAAAAAGGCGGGACGCTAGAGGCACCCGCCTTTCGTGTGACCCTCCGCATGGCGTGGGTGTCACGACTAAATTTCACTCCGTCGAAACGGAGCTCCTCACAAAGTCAGAAGCCAACGAGGTGGAATCACAGGTGCCAGTCCGGAGGTGCATGTCAAGTTCAAGGTACAGACCATGGGCATTTGTGTCAATGGTTTGCCGTAACGACCGGACTGGAAGGGACTTGATTTGGATCAAGAGGGGGAGTGTCGGTGGCGCAGCGGCATTGGGATCGGTCTGTTGTGTCGCAGCGGGGGTTAGAACTTGGCGGCGGCTCCGACCTGGCGGTCGAGGAAGAGTGCGTAGGCGAGGAAGAGCATTGCGAGAATGTAAGTAGCGGCGTATCCGGCGGCGAAGAGGATGTAAGTGAGGCTGATGTGTTTTTCGAGGTCGAGGGCGTCGAGCATCCAGAAGATCTGGAAATTGGGGACTAGGGCGTAGAGGGCGGACCATCCGGCGCGGGCGAGGTCGGAAGGGGCGTTCTGGACGTGGGCGAGGACGAGGTAGTCCCAGACCATACCGAGGCAGAGGATGACCACGGCGATCAGGAGGGTCCGGACCACGGGGAGTCGGGTGGAACAGGCGATACAGACGGCAGCGAGGACCCATATGGCCAGGAGGAGGAGGAAGCAGGCGGAGACGACTTCGATGGAATAGCCCTGACCGAAGGACTGGATTTTCCAGGATTTGTCGAAGAATCCGGCGGTGACGGCGGCTGCGGAGAGGAGGGGGAGTCCGATTCCCAAGGCGGCGGGTCCGAATTGCCAGTCGAAGAGGTAATTTCCGATGGCGGCGACGAAGAGGGTGATGACGGCTGCACTGAGGCCGAAGACGATGATGGGCCAGTCGCGTTCGAGGTAGGCGGCCCACATGACGCCGTGTCGCAGGACCATGAGGAAAGTGACAGTCATAAAAGTGCAGGCTAATGCAAGTGCGGCCATGACGGCGAGAAACTTTGCGACGAGGAGTTCGAGTCGATTGACGGGTTTTGAGATGATGGTGAGGATGGTCTGGTCTTCGATTTCGGCTGAGACGGCTTCGGAGCCGGCGACGGCGGCGAGGACGACCCCGGCGACGAGGATGGTTGAGAGGCAGAGGTCCTGGAGCATTTTGTTGTCGTCGTCCATGGTGAGCATGGTCAGGGAGGGGGCCAGGACCATCAAACCGAGGCAGAGTAAAAGGAGAACCCCGTAAATCGGCTGACGTATGACCTGTAAGAACGTGACTTTGGCTATGGCGTAGATCTTCATAGTGCTAAATTTTGTTAATAGAATTTGAAACGGACCCGGATGCCGCTATATTGTTTTGAACTACGTCGGAATACAAGGAAAAGTTCCGGCGAGGCGCCTGTTGTCGCGCGATAGACGGGTGGCGGCGATGGGCGTGGAGTAGCGGAGAATCGTTCGGCGAGCGGCCGGACGGGGCAGGGACCTGCCCAGCTAACCCAGAGGAGAACGGACAGGGGTTCCGTCGTCGGCGACGGCCCCGGCGTTGGGAAGTAAGGAGCGACCATGCATCGAGTGGACAGGCGAGCAGAGTGGGCGGCCCTGGCGGGCCTGGTCCTTCAGGTGGTGTTCTTCGCGGTGCTCCTGGTGTTGTTCCGGAGCAACGGGAGCGCGGCGACACTGGCGGAGAGCTGGCACTTTCTGGCGGGTGTGGGGATCTGGTTTTTGATTTTTGTGGAGGTGTACCTGCATCGGCTGTCGGTGCAGCAGCGGAACGAGGCGGAGGAGCTTGAGCGCGAGCGGCTGCGTCGGATCGGCGGGTCTGCGAGCGTGTTTTCGGGTTTGCCGGAGGGCGAGCCGCTGTCGATGGAGAAGCGGCTGGCGTGGACGAAGAAATGGTTCGTTCCGATTGCGTCGCTGGGGATTGCGGGGGTGTTGGGGTATTTGGCGTTTCGCCTGCTGCCGTACTGGGTTCCGATGGCGTGGATGCAGGACGCGACGGAGACGGGGGTCCGGAACGAGCAGTTGACGATGGTCGTTCTGGCGGTGATCACGCTGCCGTGTTTTCTGGTTTCGCGTTACGTGCTGGGCCTGAGCCGGGTACCGGGATTGCGGGTGGTGCGTGCGGGCGCGAACTACATCATGGGGAACGCGATCGCGTGTTTTGTGCTGCTGGTGGTGATGGCGTTCGCGTATTTCGGGGCGGGGAACGCGGAGCGGGTTCTGGCGGTGGCGATTCCGGCGGTGATGGCGGTGTTGGGGTTGGAGATACTGCTGAATCTGCTGTTGAACGTTTACCGGCCTCGGATTCCCGGGGAGGAGTATCAGCCGGTTTACGAGTCGCGTTTTCTGGGGTTGTTTTCGGAGCCGGAAGGGGTGATGCGGTCGATCGCCCACACGATCGACTACCAGTTCGGGTTCAAGGTGTCGGAGACGTGGTTTTACCAGCTTCTTCAGCAGGCGGTGGTTCCGCTGGTGCTGTTCGGGGCGGTGATGCTGTATCTGCTGAGTTGTTTTGTGATCGTGCGACCGGGGTACCAGACGGTGGTGCTGCAGTTCGGTCGGATCGACCGGGTGCTGGAGGAGGGGTTGTACCTGAAGTGGCCGTGGCCGATCGAGCGGACGCCGGAGTTCTATCCGGTCAAGGAGGTGCAGACGATCTGGATCGGGTACACGGGCGAGAGCACGTGGAAGGGGGAGGAGGACAAGCCGATCCTGTGGACGGTCAAGCACGTGACGGGCGAGGAGTTCCAGCTTCTGGTGGCGAGCGAGCGGATACTGGAGGTGGCGCGTGAGCGGACGGCGAGTCAGCCGGCGGAGTCGCAGGCGGACGCGGAAGGGAGTCTGGCTCCGGTGAACATCCTGGCGGGCGCGCTGGTGGTGAACTACCAGATCAAGGGCGGGGAAGCGGGGTTGATGGAGTACGTGGAGAACTACGCGGAGCCGGGCCAGGCGCTGGAGGCGATCGCGTATCGGCAGTGGACGCAGTACATGGCGAGCGTGGATCCGATGGAGGTGATGACGACGGGTCGGGCGGCGGCGAGCGTGGCGTTGCGGGACGCGATCCAGAAGGAAGCGGACGGGCGGCAGTTGGGGTTGAAGGTGCTGCAGATTGCCGTGCTGGGTCTTCATCCGTCGACGGAGATCGCGGACGCGTACGAGGCGGCGATCAACGCCCGGCACGAGCGGAAGGCGACGGTGTGGCGCGCGGTGGGCGACGAGAACGCGATTCTTCCCAGGGCCGCGGCGATGGCGGATGAGGTGTTGAGCGAGGCGTCGGCGGACCGATACGGGCGGGTGATTGTGGAGCAGGCGGCGGCGGCGCGGTTCAACGAGCAGCTCAAGGGGTATCAGGCGGCGCCGGAGGTGTTCTATCTGCGGCACTATCTGGACGTGCTGGCGTCGGCGACGGAGGACGTCCGGAAGTTCGTGGTGACGCTGAAGGACCCCGGGAAGGTGCTGCTGATCGTGGACGAGCAGGAGAAGCTGCCCCCGGGATTGCTGGGGCTGGGCGAAGAGATTCTGAACGAGAGAAACCAGTAGGGACATCCGATCCAGGTTACAGAGGGACAAAGCTCATGGAGTCGAAGCGAAGTCTGGCAACGATCGTGTTGGGAATCATCGTGTCGGCGGCGTTCGTGCTGTACATGGTGGTGTTCACGGTATCGTTTTCGGAGACGGCGGTGGTGACGACGTTCGGGAAGGTGACGCGGACGTACAGCGATCCGGACTGGCACCTGAAGTGGCCGTGGCCGGTGGAGCAGGTGATCACGTTCGACAACCGGCTTCGGGTTCACGAGAGCAAGCTGGAGCAGCTCTACACGCAGGACGAGCAGAGCGTGACGGTGATGGCGTTCACGTCGTGGCGGGTACCGGAGGGCGAGGAGCAGGTGGAGCGTTACCTGAAGGAGATTCGCACGCGGGAGAAGGCGGAGCAGATTTTGACGACGCTGGTGCACGACGCGATCGGGGCGGTGGTGGGTCGCCACCGGTTCGAGAGCTTTGTGAGCATGGACCCGGAGCGGATGAAGTTCACGGATATCGAAGCGGAGCTGAAGGAGATGATTCAGGGCCGCGCGCTGGAGAATTACGGGATCGAGGTGACGGCGGTGGGGATCGAGCGGCTTGAGTTGCCGGAGGAGGCGACCAAGAAGGTGTTCGATCACATGAAGGAGGAGCGTCAGCGTCTGGCCAAGCGGTATCGCGCGGAGGGGGAGGCGGAGGCCCGTCGGATCAAGACCCGTGCGGAGGAGCAGGCGAGCAAGATTCGGGACCGGGCGCAGGCGGAGGCGATCGCGATTCGGGGCGAGGGCGACGCGGAGGCGGCGAAGTACTACGCGATATTCGCTTCGTATCCGGAGCTGCACACGTTCATCAAGCGTCTTGAGGCGCTCAAGCAGATGCTGCCGAAGCGGACGACTTTGATTTTGGAGGCCGATCAGGTTCCGCCGTTTGACCTGATCGGGTCTCAGACGCTGCAGTGGTTGCTGCAGAATCCGGCGCCGGCGACGGCGACGCAGCCGGCGGCGTCGGATCCTCTGTTGTCGAGCAAGTAGTCGGGCGGGCGACCGGGCGGCAAGCTGATCGATCAGGAAATCAGGAATGGATGAGACTCGCATGGAACAAGACAATACGATCAAAGCGGGCCCTGGCGGGCAGATGGAGAGCGGCGACGAGGCCCAGAAGTCGTTGATGGACGGTCTTCGGGTGCTGTTCTGGGTGCTCAAGCTGGCGATGCTGGCGCTGGTGGTGTTGTACCTGGCGAGCGGGATCAAGCAGATCAACCAGAACGAGGTGGGTCTGAAGGTCCGGTTCGGCAAGATCGTCAAGTCGGCTGAGACGGCGGAAGCAGGTCCGGGTTTCAAGTGGGCGTTGCCGTGGCCGATCGACCAGTGGATTGTGATTCCGAAGGGGACTCAGCGCGGCGTGAACGTGGAGTTCCAGTACCAGATGACGGAGCAGGAGAAGGTCCAGGGCCCCAGTCCGTTCGCGGGCGGGTCGCTGGTGCCGGGCAAGGACAACTTCGTGCTGACGGGCGACGGGAACATCATCCACGTGGTGGTTCGGGTGAACTACCGGATTGCGGACGCGGCTGAGTACGTGGAGAACATCATGGACGCGGGGGTGGAGGGCAAGCCGGGCGAGTTGCGGATGCCGGAGAAGGGGCTGGTCGAGGCGTTGGCGCGGGAGGCGATCATCCAGGCGGCGGGTCAGTTCGAGGTGGATCAGCTTCTGACGCGCAGCCAGGTGTTCAGCGACCGGGTGGAGAAGTACCTTCAGGAGTCGCTTCGGGAGCTGCGTGCGGGACTGACGCTGGACGACGTACTGGTTCGGGAGATCACGCCGCCGCGTCAGGTGCAGGCTCATTTCAACGACGTGCGGAACGCGGCGGACGAGAAGGGGGCGATGGTCAAGAGCGCGGAGGGCGAAGCGGTCAAACTGCTGACGGAGACGGCGGGGACCGGGTATGAGGAGCTGATCGCGGCGATCGAAGAGGAGGAGGGTCTGCGGTCGAGCGGGGGGGACGGCGTGGAGGAGGCCAAGTTGCGGATCGCTTCGCTGCTGGACCAGGGGCAGGGCGAGGTGCAGTCGATTCTTTCGGACGCGAAGGTGTACCGGACCCAGATCGAGGCGTCGGCGAAGGCGGACGCGGAGTACTTCGAGGCGTTGCTGCCCGAGGTGCGTGCGAACCAGCAGGTCGTGTTGACGCGGCTGTTGCTGAGCACGCTGGAGGATCTGTTCCCTCAGGTGGAGAAGTGGTACGTTCCGACGCGGGTGGATCAGGTTCGGATCATGGTGGACAAGGACCCGCGGGATCTGCAGAAGAAGCCGACGCAGCAGTCACAGAATCGGTAGGGTGGTTTGACGCCGGTCCGATCGGCAGGACGGAAAAGGAACGATGGATCACAGACAACGTGACGTGGTGGTCGAGACGGTGGCCCTGACGAAGAACTTCAAGGACTTCTGGGGCCGGGACAAGGTCCGCGCGGTGGACGATTTGAACCTTCAGATTCACCAGGGCGAGGTGTTCGGGCTTCTGGGCCCGAACGGTTCGGGGAAGACGACGACGATCAAGATGCTGTTGGGATTGCTGTATCCGAGCCGTGGCCGGGCGCGGCTTTTTGGGAAGGATCCAAGCGACGTGTCGGCCAAGTCGCGGATCGGGTATCTGCCGGAAGAGACTCGGCTTTATCAGTTTCTGGACAGCGTGGAGACGTTGGATTTTTACGGCCGGCTGTTCAAGCTGGACGGTTCGGAGCGCGATCGCCGGACGGATGCGCTGGTGGAGATGGTGGGGCTGTCGGCGGCGGCGACGCGGCCGGTGGGGCAATATTCGAAGGGGATGGCGCGTCGGATCGGGCTGGCGCAGTCGCTGATCAACGATCCGGACTTTTTGATCCTGGACGAGCCGACGTCGGGCATGGACCCGATCGGGACCCGGAGCATCAAGGACCTGATTTTGGAGCTCAAGACGCGGGGTAAGACGATTCTGCTTTCGAGCCACCTGCTGTCGGACGTGGAGGACGTGTGCGACCGGGTGGCGATCATGTACGGGGGGAAGCTGCTGTGCTGCGGACCGGTGTCGGAGCTGTTGGCGCAGCAGGAGATGACGCAGGTGGTGACGGAGCGGTTGAGCGGGGAGCAGGTTCGGGAGTTGACGGCGTACATGGCGGAGACGCTGGGGACGAACGTGGTGTCGGTGGGGACGCCGCGCGACCGGCTGGAGCAGTTCTTTTTACGGATCGTTCGCCAGGCGCAGGAGGAGATGCAGCTCAAGACGAGCGGGGCGCTGGCGGGCGGTCAGGTGAGCGAGTTTCTTCGGGCGCGAGGGGATGAGCCGATCGAGGGGGCGGCATTGCTGGACCAGCTCAGTTCGGTAGAGGAGCCCAGGGCGGCTGAGGGATCGGCGGTGAAGGAGATTCGTCGGGAACCGGTACGGACGGACGTGCTGGAGCAACTGGCGCAGGGGCGGGAGCCGGAGTCGCGCGAAGCGGAGGGGGATTCGGTGAAGGAGGTCCATCCGGAGAAGGCGGAGGTGGATCGGTCGGTGTTGGACGGACTGGTGGACGGGTCGGGCGGCCAGGAGGGCGGCGTGGAGAAGGGGAACCGGTAGATGGGACGGATCTGGGCGATAGCGCGGCTGACGATTTCGGAGGCGATCCGGACGCGTCTGGCGATTTCGTTCATGGCGTTGCTGGCGGGTCTGATCGTATTGATCGTGGCGACGGCGTCGGGGGACGGGACGGTGGCGGGCAAGGTGCAGATGTTCATGTCGCACACGATCGGGATCACGCATCTGCTGCTGAGTCTTCTGGTGATTTTTCTGGCGGCGCGGATGGTGGACCAGGACATCCGGACGCAGCGGATCGACAGCCTGATGACCAAGCCGCTGGCGCGGTGGCAGTTTCTGGCGGGCCGGTGGCTGGGGATTCTTCTGCTGGCGACGTTCCTGCTGGGGTTGGTGATGGGGGCGAGCTACGGGGTGGTGCGGTTTTTCTCGCGTGAGGCGACGGGGGTTGACGCGGTCAAGCTGGAGAACCAGGTTCTGGTGGCGCGGACGTCGTACCGGCCGTCGCTTCCGGACGTTTCGGAGCAGGTGGAGCGGATCGTCCGTGAGCGGGGCCAGGACGAGGAGTTGGCGGAACTGACACCGCGGAAGATGCGTGAGCTGGTCCGGGACCGGCTGATTACGGCGTCACGTACGGTGGGTCCGCAGCAGGGGCGGACGTGGACGCTGACGGGGTTGCCCAAACCGCAGGAGGGGTCAAGCGACGCGACGGACCTGCTCACGCTGCGGTTCAAGTATGAGCCGTCGAAGAACACGGAAGGGGTGGCGGAGTATCAGTTGCACAGCAACACGATCCTTGGCCAATGGATCATCGGCCGGCGGGAGTCGCCGAACCAGCACATGTGGTTGGACGCCAAGCCGTATCGGACGGCGAACGAGATTCGTGTTCCGATCAACGCGATCGAGGCGGACGGGACGCTGGAGCTGTCGTTTATCAATCGGGACCCTCGCGGGGTGGCGGTGAACTTTCCCATGGAGGACGGGATCGAGGTCCTGGTTCGGTCGGGGCGTTTCGGTCCGAACTTCGTGCGGGCGTTCCTGCTGGTGTTGCTGACGCTGGTGTTTTTGACGACGCTGGCGCTGGCGTGCAGCACGTTTTTGTCGTTCCCGGTGGCGTCGCTGCTGACGGTTTCGATTTTCTTTGTGGGGTTGGCGGGCGGTTTTTTGTGGGATTCGATCGGGCTGTGGGGGACGGACCAGGGGACGGCGACGTTTTTGGAGGTGTTCGGCAAGATCGTGCGCGAGGGGACGGTCTGGGCGCGGGTGAGCCACACCATCACGTTTCTGCTGTTGCACCTGATCCCGATTCTGGACGTGGGGATATTCACGGACCGGTTGATCGACGGGCGGATGATCGGCTGGGTTGAGGTGATGGCGGGCTTTGTGAAGCTGGTGGCGGTTCAGAGTTTTCTGCTGGCGATTTTCGCGGTAATGATTTTCCGTCGTCGCGAACTGGGCAGGGTGATCGTATAGGCATGTCAACGAAGACGAAGAAGCTATTGTCGGCGGTGATGATCGTGGTGCTGCTGGGCGCGGGATTTGTCCTGTCGCAGCGGACCAACGGGATTCGGACGGAGCAGGGTCTGGCGCGGATGGAGCTTCCGGCCCAGGCTCGGCCGGACCTGCTGACCAACGTGTTGCTGAGTGTGGGACGGGCGCTGGCGGTGGACTACCTGTGGATCGGCCTTCAGAACATGCAGCAGGAGGGCCGGTATTTCGACGCGATGCAGCGGGCCGAGTGGATCTGCCACTTGCAGCCGCATTTCCCGGCGGTGTGGATTTTCCACTCGTGGAACCTTTCGTACAACATTTCGGTGGCGATGAACAGCGAGGAGGACCGCTGGCGGTGGGTGCTGAACGGGATCGAGATTCTGCGGGACCGCGGGATTGCGCTGAATCCGCAGACGGTGAAGCTGTATCAGCAGTTGGCGTGGATCTACCACCACAAGGTGGGCGGGCTGTCGGACGACTGCCACTGGTATTACAAGTCGCAGTTGGCGTTGGCGATCGAGGACATCGTGGGCTGGCCGGAGGAGCAGTACGCCCTGATGGCGCGTTCGCCGCGGACGTGGGAGGCGTTGATGGCGCGGCCGGGGATGGCGGGGATTCTGGCGCAGTTCGAGGGGTTCGGGCTGGATGCTCGCAAGGACCTGTTCGCCCTGCTGGCCAAGCCGCAGGAGTACGGCGAGAAGGTTCAGGCGTTCCTGGCCGACCCGGCGAATCAGGAAGACCTTCAGATGCTGGAAGGGCACCTGCGGCGCGACCGGCTGTACAAGGAATGGAAGCTGGACGCGGAGAAGATCGCGAAGCTTCGGACGGATGATATGTTCGGGCCGCTGGACTTTCGGACGCCGCAGGCGCACGCGATTTACTGGTCGTACCTGGGCCAGGAGATGAGCGGGGACGACGCGTCGTTCGAGGCGCTGAGCGCGGACCGGGTGGTGTACGGCTCGCTGCAGGACCTGGTGCGTCGCGGGCGGATCCACGTGAGCAAGGAGTCGCCGCTGCCGCTGATTTCGCCGGACGTGCGGTTCATTCCGGTGGTTCACCACTGGTACGTGGCGTTCGGCAAGAAGTGGGCCCAGATCAACGAGGAGGAGTGGGACGGGACGGCGGGCGAGACGTTCCGGTCGGGGCACGTGAACTTCCTGCGGAAGGGGATCACGCTGTACTACCAGTACGGCCGGACGGACAAGGCGCGGGAGTACTGGGACACCATGACGGAGATGTATCCACTGCCGGAATACGGCGTGGGGATGGAGGCTTACGTTCACAAGCTGATCCTGGAGGATTTGCTGTCGCCGGGTCTGCCGGACGTGAACGCGAGCGTGCAGTTTTTCCTGATGGACGCGTACCGTCGTTACGCGCTGGGCGACGACTATTCGGCGATGGGGATGGAGCGTCTGGCCAAGACGCTGTACGATTCATATCAGGATGAGCGGAGTTGGAGCGGGGAGATGGCGGCGAAGCGGGTGGCGATGCCGTCGTGGCCGGAGATGGTGCGTAAGACGCGTGAGCAGGCGTACGCGGCGTTGCCGCCGGAGCTGTCGCAGCGGCTGCGTGAGCGGCTTGGTGACGCGGCAGGGGGCGATTCGAAGGCTGAGCCGTCGCCGGTGAATCCGTAGAGACGTCGGGAATCGGCGTTTGCGGCAGTGGGGATGAGGAAACATCAGGGGTACTTTTTGCCATTTATCGGACCGACCGCCTTGATCGGGGTGGCGGGAGCGATAGAATCGGAGTGGTGGGAAGTGGGCCGTTCCCGCCCGATTGGCCGATACTGAAACTGTGGCAGCAGATCCACGTATAATGCTTATGGAGCGGTCATTGTTTCTAAGGTTTTTGCGGATATGAGTTTAGGCGAAGTATTAGTCGCGAAGGAGCTGGTCAGCCAGGCCCAGTTAGCCGAGGCTCAGGCGGTGTGCGAGGGGTCGGGGAACCGGCTTGACCGCGTGCTGCTGAAGCTTGGGTTCGTGGGGGAGGCGGACTTGCTGCGGGTTCTTTCGGATCAGTTTTCGATTCCGGTGGTGGACTTGCTGAGCGAGCCGATCGACACGGAGCTGCTCAAGTCGATGCCGGCCCGGCTGATCCATCGGCGGCGGATTTTGCCGTTTGCGGCGCGGAACGGGAACCTGATCGTGGCGACGAGCGACCCGTTCGACGTTTTCGCGTTGGATGAGCTGCGGGCGATGACGGGCAAGCACGTGGAGCCGGTGCTGGCGGCGGAGCGTGAGATCGCGGCGCTGATCAAGCGGTACTTCGGGGTGGGCGGGGCGGCGATCGACCAGATGATGCTGGAGAGCGGGGAGGAGGTCCACGACGTCGAGGTCTCGGACGCGGCGTTGCTGGAGCAGGCGCAGGAAGCGACGGTGGTCAAGCTGGTCAACGAGATTTTGCGGGAGGCGATCAACGACCGGGCGAGCGACATCCACTTCGAGCCATTCGAGGAGGATTTGCGGATTCGGTACCGGGTGGACGGGGTGTTGCACACGACGAACGTTCCGGAGCAGATCAAACGGTTCCAGGCGGCGATCATTTCGCGCATCAAGATCATGGCGTCGATGAACATCGCGGAGAAGCGGCGGCCTCAGGACGGCGGGTTCAAGATTCGCCACGAGGGCCGCGAGATCGACATCCGGGTGAGCGTGCTGCCGTCGGTGTTCGGCGAGGGCGTGGTGCTTCGTATTCTGGACCGCAGCGCGGCGGTGATCAGCCTGACGGAACTGGGGATGGACGAGGACACGTACACGGCGTTCGACGAGCTGATCAATCTGCCGCACGGGATCATTCTGGTGACGGGTCCGACGGGTTCGGGCAAGACGACGACGCTGTACGCGGCGCTGAACGCGATCGTTTCGGACCAGATCAAGGTGATCACGGTGGAAGACCCGGTGGAGTACCGGCTGATGGGAGTCAATCAGATTCAGGTGCATCCTGGGATCGATTTGACGTTCGCGGCGGCGTTGCGGAGCATTCTGCGTCACGACCCGGACGTGATCATGATCGGCGAGATTCGCGATTTGGAGACGGCGGAGGCGGCGATTCAGGCGTCGCTGACGGGTCACCTGGTGTTTTCGACGCTGCACACGAACGACGCGTGCAGCGCGGCGACGCGGTTGACGGACATGGGGGTGGAGCCTTATCTGGTGTCGTCGTCGGTGGTGGGGGTGATGGCGCAGCGGCTGGTGCGGACGAACTGCGAATTCTGCCGGGAGCCGATGACGATTGATCGGGACAAGCTTCCGAAGGATTTCGCGTTGGAGGCGGGGGCGGTGCTGTATCACGGCCGCGGGTGCCGGGAGTGCCGGCATACGGGGTTGCGCGGCCGGGTGGGGCTGTTTGAGCTGGTGCCGTTCGGCGGGGAGATTCGGGAGGCGATCACGGACGGTGCGAGCGCGGACAAGCTGTTGAAGATCGCGTGCCGGCAGGGCGCGCGGATGTTGCGCGAGGACGGCTGGAACAAGGTCCGGGCCGGGTTGACGGTGCCGGACGAGGTGTTGCGGGCGACGGTATTTCAAGGGAAGTAGTGATCGTTTATGGCGACGTTCAAGTACAAAGCGCGAGACCTTCGCGGCGTCGAGCAGCAGGGCAGCCTGGTGGCGGATTCGCAGGCGGCGGCGGTGCGGGTGCTGGACGAGCGTGGTCTGTTTCCGATTCGGGTTTGGGAGGACAAGGTCGAGACGTCGTCGCTGCAGATCGGCCGGCGGGTGAAGCTGTCGGAGCTGGCGGGTTTTTACAACCAGTTGGGGGATTTGCTGGCGGCGGGGGTTCCGATGCTGCGGGCGCTGGACGTTCTGGCGCGTCAGCAGCGGGCGGGCGTGATGGCGGTGGTGACGGGCGAGCTGCGGGAGGACGTGGCGGGCGGGGCGAGCATCGCGGACGCGATGGAGAAGCACACGCTGGTGTTTCCGGAGCTGCACGTGGGGATGGTGCGGGCGGGCGAGCAGGGCGGTTTTCTGAATTCGGTGCTGCACCGTCTGGCGTCGTTCGTGGAGCAGCGGGACGAGCTGCGGAACAAGGTGATCGGGGCGATGATCTATCCGCTGTTTCTGCTGGCGGTGGGATTGACGGTGGTGCTGGTGGCGGTGACGTACTTCATGCCGAAGCTGGAGCCGATGTTCGCGGGGATGGAGCTGCCGGCGTTGACCAAGGGGGTGATGGGGTTCGGCAACTTCTTGCGGGAGTATTACCTGCTGATTATTCCGGGGATCGCGCTGTCGGCGATGCTGGTGCTGCCGTATCTGCGGTCGCCGGCGGGCCGGAAGGCGTGGCACCGGGTCCAGTTCCGACTGCCGGTGGTGGGGAACGTGTTCCGGATGGTGGGGGTGTGCCGGTTCTGCCGGGTGCTGGGGACGCTGCTGGGCAACGGGGTGTCGATGATGCCGGCGTTGACGATTTCGCGGGAGTCGGCGGGCAACGTGGTGCTGGCGGAGTCGATCGCGGACGCGGCGGAGGCGGTTCGTTCGGGCAAGAGTCTGTCGCAGACGCTGCGGGCGGGCAATCTGTTTCCGCTGGACATTATCGAGCCGATGGCGGTGGCGGAGCAGACGAACCGGTTGGACGTGGTGCTGGTGGAGATGGCGGACCGTCACGAGCAGCGGGTGGCGCGGAAGGTGGACGTGGCGGTGCGGATGCTGGAGCCGGCGTTGCTGCTGGTGGTGTTCTCGATGGTCATGGTGATCGCCATGGCGCTTCTGCTTCCGATCATGCGGATGCGAAGCATCATGAGCATGTAGTAAGGCATAACGACGTAATCGGAGACAGCGATAGGAAGGAGTTTCAGCGATGTCGAGGAAGTCGAGGACGTACCGGGTGAAGGCGTTCACGCTGTTGGAGATTCTGCTGGTGATCGGGATCATCGTGGCGCTGGGCGCGGTGATTTTGCCGAACCTGCTGGGCCAGGGCGAGAGCGCCAAGATCGGTACGACGAAGATTCAGATGAACAGCGTGGAGGAGGCGCTGGAGTATTACAAGCTGAAGGTTGGTTCGTATCCGACGACGGACGAGGGGCTTGGCGCGTTGACGGACAAGGACGACGTACAGGACGAGGAGATGGCCAAGAAGTGGGACGGGCCGTACCTCAGGAAGAGCACGGACCTGCGGGACCCGTGGGGCCGGAAGCTGAACTATGAGAGTCCGGGCCGCCACAACGAGCGGAGCTTCGACCTTTGGAGCAACGGTCCGGACGGCCGGGAAGGCAACGATGACGACGTCACGAACTGGGAAGACGACGACTAGGCGGTTGGCTGCGGGCCGCGTGCGAGGCGGAGTTCGATCGTTCACGTTGATCGAGATTCTGCTGGTGATCGCGGTGCTGGTGATGCTGGCGGGTCTGATCTGGCCGAACGTGATGGGCCGCCGGGAGCAGGCGCGGTTCGACCACGTGGTGCTGCGGGTTTCGACGATGATGTCGCTGGCCCGCAGCGGCGCGATGATGTCGGGCCGGACGCACCGGTGCGTGTTCGACGAGGGCGGCGGGAGGATGCGGGTGGAGTGGGAGCCCGAGCCGTTCGACGGGGCGGGGGAATTCGAGCCGGTCGAAGGGAGTTGGGCGAGGCTGGATTTGGCGAAAGAGGGGGTTCGGTGCGAGATGGTGGATTTGAGCGGGGTGTTCAAGGCGATTCGGGTTCGCGAGCGCGACGTGGTGGGCGAGGAGCCGCCGGCGGCGTTGCTGGAGCCGGTGACGTTCCGGCCGGACGGCCGGTGCGACTCGGGCGTGATCGTGTTGAAGTCGAAGGGCGGGCGTGAAGCGCAGATGGCAATCAACGGCCTGACCGGCCAGGTAAGGATGGTCGAATCATGGCAGGGAGAACGTCAGGAATAGGGCGGTGGACGAGCGGGCGGCGGCGTGCCAGCATCCTGCTGGAGACGATGACGGCGCTGCTGGTCATCGCGATTGCGCTGGGGGTGATGTCGGGGTTTTTCCAGAATTCGATCTCGCGGATTCGGGAGGCGCGGCTTCGGAGCCGGGCGATGCTGCTGGCGGAGAACAAGCTGGCGGAGCTGCAGTTGGGGTTGGCGGACATGACGGAGGGGACGGAGGGCTCGTTCGACGGGCGGCCGGCTGGGTTTTACTGGATGGTCGAGACCGAGCCGACGGAGATCGAGGAGTTGGAGCGGTTGACGCTGACCGTGATCTGCGACGATCCGAGCGAGGGGTTTTCGATGCCGGTGCACACGTTGTTCAGCCCGTCGCTGAACTACTCGTATGAGAAGCTGATGGAGATATCGACGGACACGTCGCAGTTGATGGAGATTCAGACGCCGGGCCTGCAGGATTTGCTGACGCAGATGAACGAGGCGGAGTTTCCGGGCGCGGATCGGCTGGTCAAGGCGCTGATGGCGGGCGGGGTGGGCGAGATGATTCGGTTGTTCAACCAGATCACGACGGGCCAGCTTTCGCCGGAGCAACTGATGGAGTTGCTTCAGCCGGAGATGGCTGATGACGAGGACGCGTTCATGGGCACGCTGCTGGCGGGCGGGGCGGCGGAGGAGACTCCGTACGGTCCGGTCTGGAGCGACGACGACACGGCGGTGATTTCGCCGGAGGCAGGGTTCGCGGGGGGCGAAGGGGAGACGGGTGAACCGACGTTGGCGGAGGGCGAGCCGCCTCCCGATGACCCGACGGCTGCGCGTCCGCGTTCGCGGACTCTGGCGCCGGGCGAAGAGGGAGAGGCGGCCGAGCCGAGTCCGGCTCCGAGCGGGCGGCAGGGGATGTCGCGCGAGGATGCGATGCGAGAGATCACCCGCCTGCTGGGAAGAATGGCGCGTGAGAAGCGATGAGCAGGACGACCCGGGCGTTTACATTGCTGGAAGCCATGCTGGCGGTCTCGGTGATCATTCTGATTATCGGGGCGGTGTACTCGTTTTACACGTATTCGCTGCGGCTGGTGGAGGCGGGCAACCGGCACCTCCAGGAGTCGCTGGTGGCGAGGACGGTGCTTCAGCAGGTTGCGTCGGAGATTCGATCGATACCGGGATTGGGCACGCATTTCGGGCCGGTGCTGCGCGGCGAGCACGACCGGATCTTGTTTATCAGCACGGTGAATCCGTCGCGGCTGGTGTTTTTCCCTCGTGACTTCATGGAGTCGACGGTGGCGGTGGAGCACGATTTGCGTCGGGTGGAATACCGGCTGGCGGAGAGCGACGAGGAGGAGGTGCTGGGTCTGCGGCGGTCGGAGTTGCGGGTGCTGCTGGCGCCGACGGTGGAGGAGACCGGGGACGAGGAGTTGGCTGCGGGCGAGGCGTCGGAGTCGGTGGACGCGGCCGCGGAGGTGAGCGTCGACGAGGTGATGGATAACGTGGAGGTGGCCGAGGAGCAGATCGTCGCGGAAGACATCCGGTACCTGGAGTTTCAGTTCTACAACGGGCTGGGATGGAGCAGCCAGTGGGAGGCGGACGTTCTGCCGCGGGCGATTCGGATCGTGGTGGGTTTTTCGGAGGTTCCGGAAGAGGCGTTGCGGGACGAACTGATGCTGGCGTGGGAAGACCGGCCGTACCGCGAGGACCAGTATGACCTGGTGGTTTCGCTGCGGCTTTCGGAGGAACTGAAGGCCCGAAACGCCGAGAGCGGCGGGACGGAGGGGCAATGAGGACGAGCGGTCGGACATTCCGGGGCCTTCGCCGCCGTCGTCGGTCATCGTGGCGGCGCGGGGTCATTTTGCCGATCGTGCTGGTGATTTTCATTCTGCTGGCTATGCTGGCGATCAGCTTCGGGTTTCTGGCCCGGGCGGAGTATTCGGGGATGGCGGCGCAGGCGCGGCTTCAGCAGGCGCGGTTCTGCGCGATGGGCGGTCTGGAGGGTGCGGCGCTGCTGCTTCGGCAGCACTTCAACGAGCCGGCGTTGTGGTACAACAATCCGGCGTTGTTCCAGGACCGGGAGGTGTACGGCGAGGGATCGGAGGAGGATCGGCGGGCGTGGCGGTTCAGCCTGGTCGGGTACAACCTCGACAGCGACCAGGCGACTCGGTACGGGATCACGGATGAGGCGGGCAAGTTGAACCTGAACGTGGCGAGTCCGGATCAGCTTTACCGGCTGATCGCGCCGCGGTGCGCGCCGGGGATGGCGGAGTCGCTGGTGGCGTCGCTGCTGGACTGGCGGGAGTCGGGGAGCGAGGCCCGGCCGGGCGGGGCGAAGGACACGTATTACATGATGCTCACGCCGCCGTACCGCTGCAAGCAGGGGCCGCTGGACACGGTTGAGGAACTGCTGCTGGTCAAGGGGTTCACGGCGGATATCGTGTACGGCGAGGACATGAATCGCAACGGGATGCTGGACGCGAACGAGGACGACGGCGACGGGTCGCTGCCGCTGGACAACGGCGACGGCGTGCTGGACCGGGGGTTGTACCCTTACGTGACGGTGTACAGCCGCGAGCCGGAGGTGACGGACGGCAATCCGTACATGCCGCGGGTGAACATGACGATCTGGCCGGAGGGCGTCGCGGACAAGCTGCGGCCGGAGCTGGCGGCGTTTCTGGTTCAGGCGCGGGACGGCAAGGCGGATTTCGGGAAGACGCCGGCCAACCTGGTCGGCATGCAGGTCGGCAAGGGCGGCAGCACGTTCGTTTCACCGGCGACGGAGGAGGATTTACCGGCGGTGATGGACCTGCTGACGACGGGGTATCACGTGCACGACGACGGGTTCGTGTACGGGCGGATCAACGTGAACACGGCGTCGCGGACGGTGCTTGGGACGATCGGGAAACTGACGCCGGAGGAGATCGATGCGATCCTCAGCGTCCGGAACCGGCTGACCGACGAGGCGAGGAAGACGACGGCGTGGCTGGTTACGGAAAAGGTGCTGACGCTGGACAAATACAAAGAGGTGGCCTATTTATTCACTGCGCGGTCTTACCAGTTTACGGTAGAGTCGATCGGGTACGGCGACTATGATGGCCTTCAGTGCCGTCTTCAGACGGTGATGGAACTGCGTCTGCCGCGGGTCCAGTACGTGTATTTTCGCGATCTGACGGAGTTTGGGGCCAGTTACCGGCTTGGAGAATTCGAACAGGATGATGTTATCGTTACACAGGAAAGCGGTCGCGATTGACTACGACTCGAAGGACGTCCGCCTGCTGGAGTTTTCGCGGGAGCGGGGCGGGACGGTGAGCGTTCACCGGCGGTGCGCCGGGCGGTTGCCGGAGGGCGTGTCGGTGGACGATCCGGAGGGGTTCGGCAAGCACCTGTCGGAGCTGATGGCGCGGGAGGGCATCGCGACGCGGACGGTGGATTTCGCCATCGCCCGCGACGAGGGAATGATGCACCACCTGTCGGTGCCGGCGACCCCGGACGATGAGCTGGCGAATCTGGTGCGGTTCCAGCTTTCGCAGGAGTTGCCGTTCGCGATCGAGGAGTCGTCGGTCGATTACGTGGTCACGGCGCGTGCCGAGGGCGGTCTGGCGTCGCGGTTAATCGCGGGCGCGGTGAAGCTGGAGCATCTGGACCGTCTCCGGCACGTGGCGCGGGCGGCTGGGCTGTCGATCCGGCGGATCGGTTTTCGCCCGTACACGTCGTATCTGGCGTGCCGTCAGGCTGGGTTGCTTGCCGAAGGTGCGACCTTGTTCGTGTACCTGGCCCACGAGACGATCGAGATCGACGTGTTCGACCGCGAGGAAGGGCTGCTGTTTTCGCGGAGCGCCGGGCTGACGGAAGGCGTCGAGGAGCAGTCGGCGGTCGAGCGTGGGATTCTGCAGCTTCATCGGACGTTGCCGGCGTACCATGCGGAGGGCCGCGCCAAGCCGCTGGGTCAGGTGGTGGTGGCGGGTGAGACGGGCTCGGAGGGGGAGTTTCTCGAGAAGGTCCAGGAGCAGCTCAAGCTGACGGGCCGGCTGTTCGCGTTGCCGGGCGAGTCGGGCGGCGTGGAGTATTCGGCGTGCTACGGACTGGCGGTCGGTCAGTACGAGTCGCGGGCGTCGCAGTTCGACTTTTTGAATCCCAAGCGGGCGGTCGATCCGGTGGCCCAGCGGAACCGGCGGTACCAGCTCGTGGCGGCGCTGCTGATCGTACTGCTGATCGTGGGTTTTGTAACGATGCGGCGGGTTCGGTCGGATCGGCAGGCGGAGCTGGCGCGGCTGATCGCGATCGACGAGGAGTTGCAGGACGAGCTCAAGGAGCACAAGCGGTTCGAGCGTCAGGTTCGCCAGATGGCGGAGTGGAGCGAGGGGAAGGTGAACTGGCTCGATCAACTGTCGGAGTTGACCGAGCGGATGCCGGACCCGCAGCAGGCGTACGTGGAGGTGGTTCGTCTTTCCGAGGCCCGCAAGGGCGAGGGGGCGGCCAGGATCAGCATCCAGGGACAGGCCAAGTCGGCGCAGGTGGTGAACCAGATGTACCAGACGCTGCTCCAGAGCGGCGAGTATCTTGAGGTGGATCGCCGCGCGGAGTCCACCGCCCGCACCTCGCGAGAGTATCCGGAGAGTTTCAACTTCGAGATCGTGGCGGCTTCGAGCGAGGCGGGCGCGGCGACCAAGCCGGCGGACGACGCGGCGGAGACGGCGGAGTGACCTCCAGAGAATCCGAAAGGAACCCATGACGATACAACGTCGAGAGCGGGTATTGCTGATCGCGGCGATCGCGGTGGTCGCGCTGGTAGCGGCGCGGCCGATCCTCCGTTCGGTCTTCGGAGGCGGCGGGAGTCAGATCGATGAGCTTCGGACCGCCATCATCGAGAAGGAGGAGGAGCTCGAGGGCAGCCGCAAGCTGGTTCGGCAGTGGCGATCGATCCACGAGCAGAGCATGGCTGACGATCCCGACGCGGCCAAGGGCCTGCTGATGTCGCGGGTCAACGTCCTGCTGCTTCAAGCGGGCCTGGCGGACAAGCAGGTGACGCCGCAGGCGGGATCGCCGGTCAAGACGGGCAGCGACGCGAGCTACTATCCGGTGGCGCTGTCGCTGACGTGCAAAGGGACGCTGGAACAGATCGTCAAATTCTTCGACATGCTCGACCAGGAGCCGTACCTGGTGAAGGTGACGAGTTTTACGCTGAACCCGCAGGAGAAGAGCGAGATCATCTCGCTGAACCCGTGCCGGATCGAGGCGCTGATTCCGGCGCGGCCGGTCCTTCGGCGGGCGCAGTCTGGTGCGGAGCGGAAGGTTCCCGATCCGCTTCCGGCGCCGCAGGTCCGCAACGCGTACGCCCAACTGACGGCGAAGAACATTTTCGGTCCGCCGCGACCGACACCGACGCCGATGCCCGCGCCGGTCGCCCCGGTCGAGCCGGTGGAGCCGCGTCCGGCAGTGGGACAGCGGCCGAGCGTTCGCCGCGGTCCCGGCACGCTGGTGGGGACGGTGATCCACGGGCCGACGACGGGGGTCTACGTGCGAAACCACAACGAGACGCCGTGGTATAATTTGGGTGAGAGCATTGGAAGCCGACAACCGCATACGCTGGTGTTCGTCCATCCCCTGGGCGCGGTCGTCAGAGACCAGCGGGGACAGCATTTTTATATCGAGATCGGCCAGAGCGTGGACCAGCCGAAAGCCCTCACCCGAGAGAATTTGGCCGCCGACGAGCTTCTGGAACTCTACGACGCCTGGCAGTCGGCATCCCACTGAAGATTATAGAATTTTACTGGTGTTCCGGCTTCGGAAGTGGGACAATGTGCGCCCATAAGACGGAGCTGCCGGTCGGTTCGTAGAAGGAAGGAGTTTTCTATGCCCAGGTCTGCGAAACAAAGACCTACGACTTTGGTTTCGCCGACGTTGATTTTCGCGCTCCTTATCAGCGGGTTTTGTCTTGCTCAGGAGCCTGCCACGCAGCCTTTCGGCGAGCAACCGCCGGACATCACGCAGCTACGCCGTCTCATCCAAGCCCAGCGCCGTCAGCAGGCGCAAGATCGCACCACCCAGACCGCCACGGAGGAGGGCGGCGAGCCTATGGTGGAGATTCCGGTGACGCAGCCGGTCACTGGTCCGGTCGAGCTTGGGCCCGGTATTACCGAGGACACGACGCAGCCCATCGACGTCGAGACGCTGCCCGGCGCGAGGGGTGACGGACTGATCTATTTTTCGTTCCAGAACGCGCCGTACTCGGCGCTGCTGGACCTGCTCGAACGGCAGACGGGATTGCCGATCATCGGCGACCGCGACATCCAGGGCGAGACGACGTACGTCAGCACGAAGGGAATGACGGTCGAGGAGGCGATCTCGGAAGTCAACCTGCTGTTGCCCGAGCCGTCGGTGGTGGTGCGGCAGGACGGGTATCTTCGGATCTCGAAGTTTCCCGACGTGCTGCGCGAGGTGGGCCGGTACTTCATCGGGGCTGAGGAGTTTCTGGAGTCGGACGTTTCGCCCAGCGTGGTGGTGCGGGTGTTGTTCCGGGTTGAGAATCTTCCGGCCAACGAGTTGGTGAACCTGGTCGCCCAAGCGCTGCCGGTAGGCCGGGTCACGCTGGCGGCGTGGAAGACATCCAACTTCATTCAGGCGGTGGGCCTGGCTTCGGAAGTTCGGGACGTGGTTGTTCTCGCTTTGGAACTCGATCAGCGGATCGACGTGACCGACCCGGGGTTGACGGTGCGGGTGTTCCAGCCGAAATACATCACGGCGACGGGACTGGCCACGGCGCTGGAGAAGGTCTTGCCGCAGGCGGTGGTGGGCCCGGGCGACGTGCCGCTGGACGACACGCCGTCGCCCGCGCCGCGCGGGCGGGCTCCGGCTGCGGCGGCGATGGGCGACGCGGTGTCGATTGCCGCGGACGAGAAGGCGGGCATCGTGGTGGTCAAGGCGCCGGCGAGCATGATGGACTACGTCAGTCAGCTCGTCGAGATGATCGACGTGCCGGGCGAGGCGGGCGAGGACGTGGAGATCGTGGCGCTGCGGAACGCGAAGGCGGAGGACATCTACAACCGGGTGCTTCAGCCGTACTACCGGGAGATGAAGCGTCCGCTGCCGGCGGCGGCTGACAAGGTGAGCAACAGCATCGCGATCTGGGCGACGGGCAAGGAGAAGGAGGAGCTCACGGCGCTGATCCAGGAGTTGGACGAGACGGCGATCGGAGGCCGGCCGGTTCCGGTGGTCCGGACATATCGTCTTGAGGAGGTGGACCTGGCCGCGCTGGTCAAGACGCTGCAGGACATTTTCGGGGAGACGGCGAGCGTGACGTTCGCGATGGACCGGGTGGCCAACCTGCTGATCGTGGCGGCTCCGGACGAGCAGCACGGGCGGATCGAGCCGGTGATCGAGGAGTTGCGGTCGAAGCTCGGCCAGCTCGACGAGACGCGGCTGGTGAAGCTTCAGTATGCCGACGCGACGGACGTGTCGCGGACGCTCAAGCAGGTTCAGAGCGGGGTGAAGCGTCCGGCCAACCGATCGCCGGTGAGCGTTTCGGAGCACCCGCAGTCGAACGCGATCGTGGTGTCCGGTCCGCGCGAGGACGTTCAGGCGACGGTGGAGTTGATCGAGCGGCTGGACGAGGAAGTTCGCCAGACCGACGAGATCAAGACGTATACCCTTCAGCACGCCAGCGTGGACGAGGTGGTCAAGACGATCAACAACCTTTACGGCGGCAAGAGCAGCCGGCTGAAGATCGTGGCGGACGCGTGGACCAACACGCTGTTTGTCAGCGGGGCCGGGGCCATGCGGGCGGAGATAGAGGAGTTGCTGGCGCGGATGGATCAGCCGGTGGAGGCGACCGAAGCCGAGGCTGAGACGCCGATGGGCAATATCGACTTTATTCACCTGCGGTACGCGTCGGCGGAAGAGGCGGCGGATCAGATCGAGGAGATGCTGTATCCGACGGCGGGAACGCCGGCCGGGACCAAGCCCGCGCAGACCGCGGACATTGACGCCTCGAAGTCGGGCAACTACCTGGTGGTGACCGGACCGGAGAAGCAGGTGGAGCGGGTCCGGCAGTTGGCCAAGCAGATCGACGAGGTGGCGTCGAAGATACCGGACGCGTTGACGGTCAAGGCGATTCAGAAGATTTCGGCGGCGCGGCTGGCCCAGATGCTCGAGGTGGTGATCCCGGAGTTGCTCGGGGCGAACGTGCAGATCGTCGAGATCGACGTGGGCGGCGAGGAGTCGGACCTCAAGAAGCTGATGGACGTTCCTTCGACGCAGCCGGACGACGAGCGGACGCGGATCGTGATCGGGGTTGACCGGAAGAACAACAACCTGCTGATCCGCAGCCGGCCGTGGGAGGTCGAGCAGATCAGTTCCGTGATCACCACGCTGACCACGGACGTCGAGGATGATGTCGAGTTTGAGATTTACGCCCTGCAGTACGCCAACCCGTCGGAGGTGGCGCAGAACCTCGAGGCCGTATTCAATGACGTGACGGTTGGGCCGGTCCCGCCGCCTCAGCCTCAGCCTCAGGCGAACCAGCCTCCCCAGCCGCCGGCGCCTCCGGGCCAGCCTCAGCCGCCGCAGGCGCGGCAGGCCCGCACGCCGCGTCAGGCCGTCGCCCGGACCACGGTCAATCGCCGCATCCGCGCCATTCCTCTCGATACCATGTCCGCGGTGATTATCCGGGCCGAGCCGCGGGATTTCGAGCCGGTCAAGAAGCTCATAGAGCAACTGGACCAGCCGCAGTCGGCTGACATCCGCATTTTCCATCTGCGGTACGCGCGGGCGGAGGCCGTGGTCAAGAACATCAGCGAAGTTCTCGGCACCCGTCGGGCGGGGCGCGTTGCGCGAAGCGGGATGGGTTTCGACACATCGTTCAGCATCAGCGCCGATCCGGCCAGCAACGCCGTGATCGTCTCGGCGGACAAGGCGGAGACCGAGCAGATCGAGGCGATCATTGCGGCGCTCGATCATCCGACGGATACCGAAGTGGCGATGCAGGTGCTGCCGCTGAAGCGCGGGCGGGCGGATGAGTTGGCCCGGATGATCCAGACGCTGTTGAACCAGGCGGAGCAGATTCGTGCGGGCGGGCTGGGCCTGAGGCCTCAGCCGATCGCGCTGAGCGCGGACGCCATGACGAATTCGCTGGTTTTTGTCGGGCCGGCGCGAGTATTCGAAGAGGTCAAGCGGCTGGTCAATGAGCTGGACGGGGTGCGGGCGGGCGGCAACGGCCGGCCGTGGATCATACCGGTTCGGAGAATTCCGCCCGAGCGGGCCAAGCAATTGCTGGAGGAACTGCTGCCGGACAAGACGCGCGGCGACGCCTCGGAGGGTGGGCTGTACCGGTCGATGGCGCAGGTCCCGTTCGATGCGCCGGGTGTCAGCCCGTTGATCGTCGGGGCGGTCGCGGCGGTGGCGACGGGCGCGGTGCAGTTGCCGATCGAGCGGCCGGAGGTGCTGAGCCAGCAGTTTGAGGCACCGGCAGTTCCGGCATCGCCGACGACCCGGCCGGTTCTCAGCGGGAAGGAGCTCGAAGAGGTCATTCGCGAGATCGTGGCGAGGCATCAGACCTCGACGCAGCCCGCGGCCGGACCGGCGGCGACGACTCAGCCGCGTGTGCCGTCGATTTCGCCTGAGGCGGCGGCTGACCTTCACGGATTGATCCAGGGCGTTTCGCCGGACGTGGAGATTACCGCGCTGCCGGAGCAGGGCGCGCTGCTGGTCTACGGCAGTGAGGAGGACTACCAGGCGATTCAGCGGATTCTGGAGTTTTTGGACCGGTCGCAGTCGCGTCCGGAGGTGAAGGTGATCAAGCTGCAGAGCGCTCGTGCGGCCGATCTGGCTCCGGTGCTGAGCAGCATTTACGGCCGGCGTCCGCAGCCGCCGGGACTCCCGCCGATCACCTTTACGGCGGACAAGACGAGCAACTCGATCATCGTCTCGGCGAGTTCGGAGGACATCGACGAGATCGCGGCGATGATCCAGTCGCTCGACAGCCAGGAGCAGCCGCTGGAGATCGAGTTCCGCACGTACATGCTGCGGAACGCGCGGGCGTCGGAGGTGGCCGGGCGGCTGCAGGAGATGGTGCAGCAGATCATGACGGCCCGCGGCGTGACGGCTCCGCCGCTGACGATCACGGCGGACGACCGCACGAACACGATTCTGGTCAGCGCTCCGGCCAACTACTTCGACCACATCGAGCGGATCATTGAGATGCTGGACTCGGTGCCGTCATTCGCGACGGCGACGATGGAGATTATCCGGCTCAAGCAGACGGACGCGCGGTCGCTGGCGGCGACGCTGATGGAGCTGTTGACGCCGGCGAGCGGACAGGGGCAGCCGAAGTCCGGGCAGTTCGAGATTTTTCGGCGGCTGGAGATGGCGGCGGAGCGTGAGGGCGGGAAATTCACGCTGGACCTGGAGAAGCCGATCATGATTTTGCCGGATCAGCCGACCCAGACGCTGGCGATCCTGTCGACGCCGGAGAATCTGGTGGGCATCAAGGCGCTGGTGTCGCTGTACGACCGCGTTCCGCTGTTCGAGGAGCTTCGGGTCCGGGCGTTTCCGCTGAAGAACGCCGACGCGCAGGAACTGGTGGGGGTGCTGGAGAATCTTTTCAACAAGGGCGGCACGCTGACCGACGTGCCGGGTACGGGGCGGCAGGCGGGCGTGCCGGAGAATCCGACGGGGGCGGCGGTGGTGTACAGCACGGCGTTCGCGGCCGATCCGCGGACCAACACGGTGATTGTCAGCGGTCACGAGGTGAGCATCGCGCTGGCAGAGGTGTTGATTATGAAGCTGGACGAGGACCGTCCGGCGGACATCTATCCGATCGAGATGATTCCGCTTGAGCACGCGGACGCCAGCGGGGTGGCCAACGTCATCCAGGAGATCATGGACCGGCGGGTGGAGCGGGCGGCGCAGTTGGGCACGGGCCGGGCGGCTGAGCGGATGCGGGTGATCATCAAGGCCGATCCGCGGACCAACAACCTTCTGGTCAGCGCGGCGCCGGAGACGGTGGAGACGATCAAGGATCTGGTTCAGCGTCTGGATCAGGCTCCGACGGCTGGGTTCGCGCCGACGGTCATGAACCTTCAGAATCTCGACGCGATCGAGGTCGCGGAACTGATAAACGACGTGTTCGAGGCCCAGGCCCGGGTCCGCCGGGAGGCGGTGAGAGAAGGCGAGGTGGAACCGGCGCCGGTCATCATTCCGGATCCGGCGAGCAACAGTCTGATCGTGGTGGCCACGCGTCAGGGGCTCGAGGAGACCAAACGGCTGATCGACGAGATCGACCGTCTGCCCGCGGAGCCGGGCGTGACGGTGCGGGTCTATCCGCTGGAGACGGCGTCGGCGGCGGCTCTTCAGCCGATGATCGAGACGCTGCTGGAGGAACAGAAGCGAACGGCGAAGGCGCCCTCGCCGACCGTGTTGGCCGACCAGCGGACCAACTCGCTGATCGTCTACGGCAGCAAGTCGGATCAGGCCCTCATGGCGGGAATCGTCAAGCAACTCGATCAGCCGGGGAGCGCGGACCAGCGGGTGCGTGTATTTCCGCTCGAGAAGGCCGACGCGGAGGCCATCAAGGAGATCATTGACGAGATCTACACGGAGCGGGCGGCGGCGGGGGCCGAGGCCGAGGCGGTGACCGTGGTGGTCGACGAGCGGACCAACTCGCTGATCGTCTACGCCGCGCCGGACGACATGCAGACGATCGGCAACCTGGTGCAGCGGCTGGACACGATCGAGATCACCAAGCGGCTGCAGATCGCGGTGATTCCGGTGATTTCGGCCGACGCCGGTCAGCTCGCCGAGGCGCTTCGCGATATGCTCTCGCCGCAGGAGGGCGGGCAGGGGCTGCGGCAGTCGGTCATTCTGGAGTTCATGCGTCAGACGCCCGAAGGCGAGCGGCTGGTGCAGCAGGCGGTCAAGGACCAGGTGTTCATCTACGGCGACGAAGAGAACAATTTCATCATCGTGATTGCTGCGGAAGAGACGGTCGGACTGGTCCAGGCCCTGGTCAAGCACATCGACGAGGTCGCGCCGACGATTGAGATGCGGATTTTCCCGCTCGAGAACGCGGACGCGGGCCAGATGGAGGAGATGCTTTCGGAACTCTTCGGCGAGGAACGCGGCGGCCGCGGCGAGGGGGCGGCGCCGGCCATCACGGCTGAGGGCGTGACGGCGGCGGGCCGGATCGTACAGGAGACGTTCTCGGTGACCGCGGATACGCGAACCAACTCGGTGATCGTCACCGGCACTCCGGAGTATCTGAAGCTGGTGGAGCGGATCGTCAAGCATCTCGACGAACAGGAAGCCAAGGAACAGATCACCGAGGTCATCTCGCTGCGGAACGCGAAGGCTCCGGACATCCAGCAGGCGGTCTCGACGTTCGTGGAGAACCAGCTCAACATGCTTCGCGAGGTGTATGGGGCGGAGGGGATGGCTCCCGAACGGCTGCTCGAACAGCAGGTGAACGTCGTCGCCTACGAGGACACGCAGAAGATCATCTTACAGGCGTCGCCCAAGTACTTCAAGACGGTCCGGGAGATCATCAGCGAGCTCGATGAGATGCCGCTGCAGGTGATGATCGACGCGGTGCTGGTCGAGGTGACGCTCAACGACCGGCTCGAATACGGTTTTGAGGCGGTCGGGCAGGATCTGGCCTTCACCAAGGCGAGCAATGCCCAGGGGACTCCGGGCATCGGGCCGGGCCACGACGTGGTGGTCGGCACGGACGTGGGCGCGGCGGGTACCGGGGTGGCTGGGTTCACCTTCGCCCTCAACAGCGAGGACCTGAACCTTCTGTTCCGGGCGCTGTCGTCGGACGGGCGGCTCAGCGTGCTTTCCCGCCCGCACATTTCGGCCCGCGACAACGCGGCCGGGTTGATCACGAGCGGCTCGCGGGTGCCGTTCCCGACGGCCTCGGTCACTTCGGGCGATACGGGCGTGATTACCACGCAGATTCAGTACGAGGACGTGGCCCTGAGTCTGGAGGTTACGCCGCACGTGAACCCGTACGGGTTTGTGAACATGGAGGTGGCGACGGAGATTTCGGACTTGAGCGGTTCGACGGTCCAGATCAGCGAAGGGTTCAACGCGCCGATCTACAACCAGCGGAAGCTGACCACGGAGATCACCGTTCACGACGGGGAGACGGTGGTGATCGGCGGGTTGTTGCGGTCGCGGAAGGAGCAGCGGGAGACGAAGGTGCCGTTCCTGGGCGACGTTCCGCTGCTGGGCCTTTTCTTCAAGTCCGCGACGGCCACGGACGAGCAGTCGGAACTGCTGATTGTCATGACGCCGCGGGTGATCGGCACGCCGGTCGAGGAAGGGCACCTGACGCCGGCCGAGCTCGATATGATCCGCGAACACCGGGAGTACTCGGTTCAGGAGCGCGACCTGCTGCATCTGCTGCCGGGCGATATTCTGACGTCGGAGTTGATGCAGGGCCTGCAGGTCACGCCGGAGGAGTTGGCGACGCGCCCGGCCCCGTTGAAGCCGGACGCCAAGAAGCTCGACCCGCTGTATCGGCTGTTCAATCCGCCGCCCGCTCCGCCGGAACCCGAACTGGAAGTGCCGGAGGAGTGATGGGTAGTTTCTCGCTCATTTGCCGTTCCGCATCGGTCCGGCGAGTTGCGGCGTCGGCGGTCTGGGTGCTGGCGGTCGGTTTGGCCGGGTGCCAGGGCCCGGGTTGGAAGGGGACGTCGGAGGGTCCGGGACCGGGCCGGATCACCCACCACGATGACGTGGCGTACGTCGCGATTTTCGCCAAGACGCCGCTGCTGGACCTGGATCACGACAAGCGTCCCGAAGGGGTGGCGGTGCGGACGTACCTGTATCGTCAGGCGAGCAAGGATCCGGTGGCCGCCCGCGGCCCGATCACGTTCCGCCTGATCAAGCGGACGAAAAGCCCGGAAGGGGCTCCGAGCGATGAGGAGCTGAAGCGCTGGGAGCTTTCGGAGGAGCAGTTGGCCGGTTCGCTGGGGCGCGACCAGTTCGGTTTCCTGTGCTACCAGATGTCGCTGTACTGGAAGGGCGTGAAGGTGGCGGGGCCGGGCATCTATCTGCAGGCGGAGTTCGTTCGGCAGGATCAGTCGCACATTCCCTCGCGTCTGCTGCTTCTGCCGATCCTGGCCCGGGGCGATGCGCAGCGAGGATAGAAGCGTCTGGGGTTGATGAGCGGAGCAAGCCAATCCGACTATCGCAGCCGCCTGCGGCGATACCAGCGTCGCCGGCGGAGCCTGACCGCTTTGATTGCCGGCGTGATCGCCCTGGTGATCTGGATCGTTTCGCGTCTGAACGGACCGATCGTCGGCGGACCTCTCGACGATTACCAGCGGTACCACGGCAAGAGCTTCCGTTGCGTCAAGGTGGTTGATGGGGACACGATCGACATCGAGATTCCGGACCCGAAGGCTGAGAAGTTTCAGGCGTACACGCGTCTGCGTCTGTGGGGGATCGACACGCCGGAACTGGCCCACCACGGCCAGCCGGCTGCGTACTTCGGCCTGGAGTCGGCCGAGTTCGCCCGCAAGCTCATGCAGGGCAAGATGGTTCGGCTCGAGTTGGTGCCGGACGAGACGCGGGGCTATTACGGGCGGCTTTTGACCTACATTTTTCTGCCGGACGAACGACTTTATAACCGTCTGGCCATAGAATTGGGTTATGCGTACGCGGACCCTCGGTATCCGCATCCGCGCCGCGAGGAGTTTCTGGAACTCGAGGCCCAGGCCCGCGATCGACTGGCGGGCCTGTGGCGGGGCGTTGAGCCGGACCAGTTGCCCAAGTGGTATCGGCCGAAGCGGATCGAGAGGTTCTGGGAGCATCGCCGGGCCGCGCCGGCAGCGCCTGGTTCGAAGTAGGGCCGCAGGTAGGGCAAGGGTGTGTGCGGCGGCTAAACCACAGAGATTTATTATAAGTGAAGTGTCGCCGTCGCCGATGTACCATACGGATGCGTAATGGTGCTGTAAAAGTCATAGTTGTTGGTTTGGGGTTTATTTGGCCCCAGAGGCGAGATAGAATAGGTATAGAGGCGAATAGAACTCTCTAATTTTTATGAAGTACCAGAAAAACGAAAGAAATCCGAATGATGACGGCCTGCCCGAGGAGAAGGGGTCGCCGGACGATCCGAAGGGGCGTCGCCCGGAGCAGGGAGGGCCCTCGCCGGTGCGGTTTTTCCGAGGCGGGATCGGCTGGCTGGTGTTTCTCGGCCTGGCGCTGCTGCTGCTGATGCTCTTTAACAAGAGCTACGACTCGGCCCAGACGATGACGATCAGCGGGTTCTACACGGAGTTGGAGAACGCCAACGTCGAGGAGATTATCATCGGCGACAACAACATCCGGGGCGAGCTCAAGAGCCTCAGCGGCCAGCCGAAGGGGAGCACCAAGGAATTCAAGGTGGACTTCCCGCCGGACGCGATGAACTTCGAGTTCGTGCAGGACCTGACGCAGAAGGCGACGGCGGGCGGGGCGGAGCTTCGCTATGAGACGTCGCGGAACATTTTTCTGGAGGTGTTCCTCTCGCCGCTGCTGATCTACCTGCTGATTTTCGGGTTGATCTGGTTTTTGATATTCCGGCAGCTTCGCAGTTCGGCGGGCGGAGCGGGGATGCTCGGGAGTTTCGGGCGAAGCCGCCATCGCGTGCTGACCAAGGAACGGACCAACGTCACGTTCAACGACGTGGCGGGCATCGACGAGGCGAAGGACGAGGTCTCGGAGATCGTCGAGTTCCTCAAGAATCCGGGCAAGTTCCAGAAGCTCGGGGGACGGATCCCGCGCGGCGTGTTGCTGATCGGCGATCCCGGCTGCGGCAAGACGCTGCTGGCCAAGGCGATCGCGGGCGAGGCGGAGGTGCCGTTCTTTTCGATCAGCGGGTCGGACTTCGTCGAGATGTTCGTGGGCGTCGGGGCGTCGCGGGTGCGCGACCTTTTCAGCCAGGCGAAGTCGAACGCGCCGTGCATCATCTTCCTCGATGAGATCGACGCGGTGGGCCGGCGGCGCGGCGTCAACTTCAACGGCGGTGGGCACGACGAGCGCGAGCAGACCCTCAACGCGATCCTGGTGGAGATGGACGGCTTCGACACGTCGGACCAGGTGATCGTGATCGCGGCGACGAACCGGGCCGACGTTCTGGACCCGGCGTTGACGCGGCCGGGCCGTTTCGACCGGCAGGTGTACGTGCCGCTGCCGGACATCAAGGGCCGCCACGAGATCCTGAAGGTCCACGCCAAGGGCATCAAGACGGCTGAGAACGTCGATCTCTGGAAGCTGGCCCGCGGCACGCCGATGTTTTCCGGAGCGGACCTGGCCGCCATCATCAATGAGGCGGCCATCACGGCGACTCTCGCGGGCAAGGAGCGCGTCGAGCAGGAGGACCTCGAGGAGGCCCGCGACCGGGTGCGGTGGGGCCGGGCGAAGCGGAGCCGTGTGATCGACGAGCACGAGAAGAAGATCGTGGCGTACCACGAGGGCGGGCACGCCCTGGCGTCGGCGCTGATTCCGGAAGGCGACCCGCTGCACAAGGTCAGCATCATTCCCCGCGGGCAAGCGGGGGGCATGACCATGATGCTGCCCGAGGGCGACCGTCACATGTACAGCCGCCGGTTCATCATGGCGACGATGCAGGCCATGCTGGCCGGGCGAGTGGCGGAGGAGTTGGCCTGCGAGGACATCTCGAGCGGGGCGTCGGACGACATCAAGCGGGCGACGCAACTGGCCCGGACGATGGTCTGCGAGTGGGGCATGTCGGACCGGGTCGGTCCGATCCGCTACGGCCAGGACAACCAGAACGGCTGGCCGATGGACGGGGCGGGCCGCGACTACTCCGAGGAGACCGCCAAGGCGATCGACGCGGAGATTCAGAAGGTGGTGCGCGAGGCCCACGAGAAGGTGCGCAATCTGCTGTCGGAGAACCGGCAGAAGCTCGACCTGCTGGCCGAGGCGCTGCTCAAGTACGAAACGCTCGATGCGGAGGACGTGCTTCGCGTCGTCCGCGGCGAATCCATAGAGAAACCGACGGTCAACGATTTGCTAACCGATGCGGCGAAGATCAAGGATACGATCTCGTTCGGCGAGACCGACGAGCGGAACTGAGGCTCGGTCGCTGCGGCATCGTTGCGGATGGTCGGGCTGGGCGGTCCGTGCGAAAAGGAGTGCGACGTATGAGCAGAGCCGACGAGCTGGTGGTGGTGGAGCAGACGGACAATGGGGCGTGTATCGCCAGGCTCGTGCCCAGCAACGTGCTTGACGAACTCCAGATCACCGGCATCGGGCGTCAGTTGACCGATCTGGTCGACCAGGGCGCCCGTCGGCTGGTCGTCGATTTTTCCCGCGTGGATCATCTCTCCAGTTCGGCTCTGGGCATGCTGATCACCGTCCGTCAGGGCCTCAGTCAGGTCAAGGGGGATATGCGTCTGTGCAACATCCGTCCCGAGATATACGAGGTCTTCAAGATCACCGGGCTGGACAAGCTGTTCGTGATCCAGCCGACGGTGACCGAAGCCCTGGCCAGTCTGAGGTGACGCGCGCAACCCTATGGTAGACATCGACCTGACCAAACTGGCGTTCGAGAGCGTGGTGATCGGCAACGATCTGAAGGTGGCGGCCGAGCGCGTGGTGCGGCCGATCCTGACGCAGGCGTCCCGGTGCGGGTATTGCAGCCAGGACCAGTTTGCCCTGCGGCTCGCCCTCGAGGAGTCGCTGTGCAACGCGTTCCGTCACGGAAACGGATGCGATCCGGACAAGCGCATCTCCGCCCGCTGGGCGATTCGGGAGGACGTAGCGGTGATTTGCGTCGCGGACGAGGGCGACGGGTTCGATCCTTCGGCGGTGCCGGACCCGCGGCGCGAGGAGAATCGGGAGAAACCTTACGGCCGGGGGGTCATGCTGATGCGGGCGTACATGACCGAGCTGCGGTTCAACGAGCAGGGCAATGAGGTCTGCATGATCAAAGTGCGGAAACGAAGCGGGGCCAGGCCCACCGGGACTTAAGACGCCGAGCATGCTGCTGCCGATCCGAACAGACCGACCGCCTCGCCACCGTCCGACCGTCAACTACGTCCTGATCGGACTGAACGTGGCGATCTTTCTGGCCCTGGAGTTCGCGGTGCCTGTGCCCTTGGCAGGCCTTATCAAGCAGTTCGGCACCCTCGATACCGCCAGTCCGCAGCTCCACCAGTTCGTCAGCTACGCCTTTCTCCACGGCGGCTGGATGCACCTGATCGGCAACATGGTCTTTCTCTATATTTTCGGCAACAGCCTCAATGACAAGCTCGGGCACGTGGAGTACCTGCTGTTCTATCTGGCCGGTGCGATTTTTTCCGGAGCGGGTTACTGCCTGGTGTCGGTCAGTCTGGTGGTCGGGGCGTCCGGTGCGATCGCAGCGGTGACCACGGGTTTTCTGGTGCTGTTTCCTCGCAGCCGCATCCTCGTGCTGTTCTGGCTGTATATCATCACCACGTTTGAGGTCTCGAGCCTGGTGCTGATCGGGTTCAAGATGATTCTGTGGGACAACGTGCTGATCCCGATGATCGGAGGGGCGGGCAACGTGGCCCATGAGGCCCACCTGTTCGGGTACCTGTTCGGGTTTGTCATTCCGCTGGTGCTGCTGGCGGCCGGCATTCTTCCGCGCGACCAGTTCGACATCTTTTCGCTGTGGAAGCAGGCGTACCGGCGGTATCGGTATCGGCAGATGGTTCGAACCGCTCAGAAACCGCTGTGGGTCGGGATGAAGCAGGCCCGTCCGGTGCGGCCCGACGTAGGCGCGTCGCGGCCGGCGGAGGAAGAGGCGCTTCCGGCCGACGAGCACAGCCGCCATCTGGTGGCCAAGATCGCCGAGTCGATCGACCGGTACGATTTGGCGACGGCGGCAGAGTTGTACCTCAAGCTGATCGACCACAATCCCGACGCGGTTTTGCCTCGCCGCCAGCAGCTCGACGTGGCCAATCAGCTCATGTCGAACCGTCAGTTCGGCGAGGCGGCAGAGGCGTATGAGAAGTACATTCGCGCGTTTCCCGCGGGCGAGCAGATCGCGCAGGTGCGGCTGCTGCTGGGCATCATCTACGGCCGGCATCTGGGCCATCCGGACCGGGCGCGGGCGATGCTGGAAGAGGCGCGGCGGACGCTTGGCGACTCGACTCAGCGAAACCTCTGCCAGGCCGAGTTGGACCGCCTCGGGGAGTAGGGCGGCTGACGCTGCGGTTGGCTATTCCAGTTCCGGTTCCGCCGAGGGCTTGTCCTTTTGTCCTTCCCACGCCGGCGACCAGTTGGCTCCGTCGTTCGTCGTTTCCGGTCCGCCTGGGACGAGCGGGACGCGATTGACGAAGCTGCGGACGTGGGGTTCGGCGTTGCCCAGATGGTCCAGATTCTCGGGCCAGACGCGCAGCATCCCTGTTACGCGGGTCCGGCCGCCCGCTGGCTCGCTGCGGAACTCGACAATCAGGCGGCCGTCTTCGAGGCGTGTCGCGGCGTCTACCGGCAGGTGCGCCGCCTTCCACGGCCGAAGCGACGCCAGAAGGTCCGCCCCTCGCTGCTCGCCCATCCGGCGGAGCAGGACGTATTCGACCACGGCCTCGGCATTTCCCGCAGTGGTGCGTACCTTGCCTTCGACCGCTTCGAAGCCGGCGTCGGCGGCGGTTTCGAACGCGAGCACGGCCGCCTCGCCGTCAAGGTCGCACTCCAGGCCGATCCGTCCGTCGTCGGTCACGGCGTATCGCCAGGCCTGATCGGGCGAGCGCGTTGTCGTCGGTTCGGTTCCGAAGAACACCTGGGTTTCGAGCCGCACCGCGTTGAGCCGTTTCTTGGCGGAGACGAGATTCCGCGCGCTGACGACGTCCTGTTCGGCGTCGGCTGGCGCGTCATGGATGAAAGGTCCGAGTCCTCGCCGGCCCGCCAGGTTCCGCTGTTGCTGCGGATCGGTGCTCAGGTCGTACCACTGATCGATGCGGCCGTTGAGGAACACCAGCTCGAAGCGTCCGTGCGCGCCGATTCGGAAGTACTTGCCCTGCTTGACCGCGTACATCGCGCCTTCGTGTCCCTCCTGGGCGCCCAGCACGTAGCGCCGGTGGTCCAGCAGCATGATGTCGTCGACGTGGAGCGGTTGGTCGGCGAGGCTGGAGAAGGCGTAGACGACCTTGCTCATCCGTCCGGGTCCGCCGGGCCCGAACAGCTCGACCAGGTCGATCTGGAGTTTGTTCCACCCTCGCTGCAGCAGATAGCTGCGGGTGCGTGCAGGCCCGTCGAGCGGCTGGAATTCAACGCGGCAGATTGCGCCGTCCGACCCGCTGTGGATCGCGGTCAGAAACAGGTTGTAGCCTTCCCAGCGGCTGATGTTCGGCTGGAATACCAGTTGCGTTTCGCGGCCCGTGGGATCGACCGCCATCGCCCCCTGACCGGTGGCGGTTGGCGTTGTCACGTGCGAGGGCGCCGGCTGGTTGGCGGAGGCGTCGAAGTGCTGGAGCTGTCTGGGGCTTTCGAAATCGCAGAGGACCAGGAAGTCGGCGCTCTCCTCGAATGCGGGATACGCCAGCGTCTGTTGGGCAAAGAGGCTGTCCGGCGCCGGCCCCGCAGGGACCGCGGAAGCCGGGCCGGTTCGTGTCGGCGTTTGCGTGCATGAACTCAACAGCGTGAGGAGCCCCAGAAGGGCGGCGTTGTTCTTGCCCAGTTTGCCTATTGTGTTACTGTATCCCATTTTATCCTTCTTATGCGAAACGGCTTGAGAATGGCCTGGCGGCCGGTGTTTATACCGCGTCAAGGGCTTATCAGAAGGCATTGTAGCCGTTTGGCGGCGAAAATAAAGGTCGAATGGAAATCGGAATGTGAAAGTAGAAAATCCCCTTGACAGTCTGACGGGAGTTTTGGATAATGCGGATGTCCTAACCACGAACAAGAGAATGCCCTTCTCAACTTGGGAGATTGCCTGTCGGGTAGGAGAGCCGAGCGGGTAGGAGCGTAATGACCGTCGAGAGGGGTCTGTGCGCTTGTTCAAACGCGACGTTGATGGCGCGTGTCCTGCTGGTCGACCACACGGCGAGCTGGAAGACGCCGGTCTTAAAGGCGTTGGGGTCCGGAGTTGCCGTAGACGATGTCGGCAGTGTTGGGCAATTGACCGAGCTTCTGGCCAATCACACGTACGCAGTGGCCATCTTGGCCTCCGGTGCTTCTCCGGAAGGGAAAGAAACAACAGGCCTGGACCTTGAGACCGCGAGGTCCATTCACAGGGTCCAGGTCTGTTGTCGTCTGCTGTTTCTGGTCGATCGTGATCTTGACCTCGAAACGAGTTGTCAGGCGGTTCGGCTTGGAGCAGCGGGCTTTGTCGAGGCGGGTGGTCCGGACGCCGTAGAAGAGATCCATCGGAAAGTCATCGACCTGTTGTCGCACTGGCAGCGCGAGCGGGATCAGAGTTTCCCGTCGGGCGCCGCCGAGGTGCTCGATCAGACGGGCATTGCGACACAGTCGGAGAATATGCTCAGGTTGCTGGCCCAGGCCCGGAAAGCAGCCAATGTCTGTGACGCCCCGATCGTCATCGAAGGCGAGTCGGGGACTGGAAAACAGTTACTGGCCGAAGCGATCCACCGCATGGATCCGAAACGCTCCGGTCGGCCGTTTGTCTCGGTCAACTGTGCCGCGATCACCGGCACGCTGGCTGAGAGCGCCCTATTCGGCCACCGGAAAGGCGCCTTTACCGGCGCAACCGAGGACCGCAAGGGCTATTTCCGTACGGCGGACGGCGGGACCTTGATGCTCGATGAGATTTCCGAGCTGGACCCGGCCCTTCAGCCGAAGCTGTTGCGGGTTCTGCAGGAAGGCAGGGTGCTTCCGGTAGGGGATGATCGGGAATACCCGATCGACGTCCGGGTGATCACTGCTTCGAACAAGCCGCTGGCAGAACAGGTGGTTGCGGGGCGATTTCGCCTGGATCTGTACCAGCGGCTCAACGTGATCCGTCTGCGGGTGCCGGCGCTGCGCGAGCGGCTGCAGGACATTCCGCTTTTGGTCGCCCATTTTCTGGAGAAGTACGCCGGATACTACGGCGGCCGGATCGAGGCCGTGGACCCGGCGGTCTATCGCGTCCTTCAGCGGGCGGTAGGGGAGGGGAACGTCCGCGAACTCGAGAACATCGTGCGTCAGACGCTGGCGTTCAAGACCTCCGGTTCGAGCCTGACCCTCGCCGATCTGCCCGAGCAGGTGCTCGAACAGGCTGAGCAGCCGACCGGCGGGCACATGCCCGCCGACCTCGCCTCTTACATCGCAGCCATGCTGGAAAAGGGGCCGCTCGATCTGGATCAGTTCCTGACCGACTGCGAGCAGCAGGTGCTCGAGACGGCGATTTCGCGGTTCGGCCTGAAAGGCATGCGGCTGGCTTCGCACCTGCACCTGAATCGGCGGACGCTGTATCACAAGCTCCGCCGGCATCAGCTTATCGGACCTTCCTGATCGCGGTTCGGCTTCGAGCCCAAGTCACTACCGCCTTTGGCGGTTTTGCGCTATAATTGTCGCTATGAGTGCAAGCGGAAAGGTTGTGGTTGCCCTTAGTGGGGGAGTCGACAGCGCGGTTGCCTGCGCGGAGCTGAAGTCCGCTGGGCATGAGGTGCTGGCGGTGTTCGTGCGGATGACCGCGCCGGATCAGCCGGCCCGCAGCAGCGTCAAGGGGCATCTGGCCGACGTTCAGCGGATCGCCAAGCTGCTCGACGTCGAGCTCCACGTGGTCGATTACAGTTGGGATCTGTCGCAGATCATCGAGTACTTCAAGTACGAGTACGCGCACGGCCGCACGCCCAACCCGTGCGCCAAGTGCAACGCGGTGCTCAAGTTCGGGCGGCTTCTGGCGTTCAGCCGTCAACTCGGGGCCGCCTGGCTGGCGACCGGCCACTATGCCCGGATGGTCGACGTTGAAGGCCATTGGCGGCTGGGCCGCGGGCGGGCCGTCGAGAAGGACCAGTCATACGTGCTGTTCGGCATTCGGCGGGCCGACCTGCCGAGCATCCGGCTGCCCAACGGCGAAATGGCTTCGAAGGATGCGGTGCGACAGCGGGCTCGCGAACTCGATTTGCCCGTGCACGACAAGGAGGACAGCCAGGAGATTTGCTTCGTGCCGAACGATGACTATGCCGCATTCCTCGCCCGCTATCAGACTGAGCTGAATCAGCCGGGTCCAATCGTGGACATGGAAGGGCGGGTGATCGGGGAGCACGAGGGCGTGTTTCGCTATACGATCGGCCAGCGGCGCGGCTTGAAGGTGGCGGCGGGCGAGCCGATCTACGTGGTCCGGATCGATCCGCTGACCAACACGGTGGTGACCGGTCCTCGCGAGGCGCTGGCCGCCACGCATCTCGTCGCCCGCGATCTGAACTGGCACATCGACCCGGCCCAGCTTCCGTCGCGGGCGCTGGCGCAGATTCGCTCTACGCACAAGGCGGCTCCGGCTGGGCTGGAGCTGATCGGGGCCGACCGGCTGCGCGTGACGTTCGATCAGCCGCAGTTCGCGGTCACGCCGGGCCAGGCCGTCGTTCTCTATCAGGATGACCTGGTTCTGGGCGGCGGGTGGATACGCACCGATGAGTGAACGGGCGGGTCTGCTTGTTCACCACGCCGCGATCGGGGATTTCCTGATCGCTTTGCGTCTGACGGAGTGCTTTGCCGGCGTGCGCTGGACGGTCCTGTCGCGTTCGACTCTCGGGCGGCTGGCATGGTCGCTCGGCGCGGCTGAGGCGTTTGAGGATTTTGACGCGGGCGATTGGTACAGGCTCTTTGGCCCCGATCCGCGGCCCAATTCCTCAGTCGTCGATTTCGTCGCTCATTTCGAGATCGTGCTTAACGTCGTCGCCGGCCCCGGCGAGACCTTTTCTCGCAACCTTGACCGCCTTTGCCGCGGCTGCGTCCACCATGTCGATCCCAGACTTCCCGAGGGCTTTGGCGGCCATTGCTGGCAGCATCTGGCGGGCCAGATTGCGGATTGCCACACAGCCGCGCTTCCGGCGAGCGCGTTTGGCCTTCGTCCGGCGTGCATTGCCTTGGCCGCTGACTCGCGAGACACCGTTGTCATCCATCCGGGCGCGTCATCGGCCGCCAAGCGCTGGCCGTTGGCCAACTTCGTGCGTCTTGCGGATCGGCTGCGGCAAGAGGGGATGACGCCGTCGTTTCTTCTCGGCGAAGTCGAACAGGAGCAGTTTTCATCGGCAGAGATCGAATCCCTTCGGCGGAGCGATACGGTAATGACCGGCCTGGATCTGCCGAACGCAGCCGCCGTTCTTCACCGATGCCGCGCCTACGTCGGCAACGACAGCGGCATCAGCCATCTGGCCGCGGCGGTAGGGGCGCCGACCATTACCGTCTTTACCGCGACCAATCCGCGGAACTGGCGGCCTCTTGGCCGCGCCGTCCATGTCATCGACACCCGCGCCTCCGAGACCACGGAGGCCACTCTCAACCGGATCGTGTCGATAGCCGCTGCGGTTGATCGCCGAGGCTGAACAGACTACGGCAGGGGTTCGACTCCGTTGGTTGCGGGTCCGTCCGGGGTCGCGGCGGCGCTCAGGAGGGGGTTGGTTCGGAGGGCTTCGTAGGTTGGCATTCGCGAGAGGACCGTTCGCATGAAGGGTTCGACGGGGCCGACCGCGGCTTTGCGCCACAGGTCGGTCACGTGGTCGTTGACGAGTTGGATGTAGCGCTCGCGTTCGAGGATCGGTCGTATCTCGTCCTGAGCGTCGGCGAAGGGCACCTGCCTGGCGTTTTCACGCTGCTCGACCAGTACGAAGTAGAATCGCCGCCCAATGGCGACGGGTTCGCCGGGCAGGCCGATCGGCTGGGCGAACGCCCGTTCGTCGATTTCCTGGTGGCGGTGGCTGCCCTGGGTGATCCAGCCGATATCGCCGGAGAGCTTGCGGAGCGATCCGGTCGAGAGGTCGGCGGCCACCGTCCGGAAATCCTCGCCGGCGTCCAGGCGCCGCTGGATCTCGGCCAGCCGCTGCTGTGCGAGGGCGGCCATATCCGCCGGCTGGGAGGACGCGGCGGCCAGGGCCGCTGGGTCCACCTCGATCAGCAGGACGTGGGCGCGCGCCGGATGCTGGAACTTGGGCTGGTGGGTCTGGTAGTAGTGCCAGAGCTCTTCGCGGGTGACCACGACCTTCGGGCGGATCTGCTCGCGGAGGTACTGCTGGTTGAGGATCTGCCGCCGGAGCTGGCTCCGCAGGGCGTCCATGTTGGAATCCCGGGCGATCAGGAGCTTTTCGAAGCGGACCGTCGAGCCCCCGGCCTCGCGGGCGACCATCTCCTCGACCGCCTTGTTCACCGCCTTTTCCAGCAGCGGATCCTGCTCTTCGGTCAGCCGGTTGGCTATCTGCTTGTAGAGCATGACCTCCGAGACCAGGTCGCGAAGGGTGTTGAACACCGACATGCCGACCCGCTCGCGGAAGCCCTGCTCGTCGAAGGTGCGGGCCAGCCGCTCCAGTTCGGGCCGGGCCCGGCGGATGACCTCGTCGGCGGTCAGGTTCTCGCCGCTGACCACCAGGACGCCGGCCTCGATCGACCCGGCGGGGCGGGTGGCGGGCGTCTGGCTGTAGGATAACTCATTGTGGCGACTGGTGTTACGCCAATCGGCGACCCGGCCCTCGCGGTCAGGCCCGTCCGATTTGGCCTTGGACCCGCATCCGCAGACCAGGAGGATCGCCGCCGCCGTCAAACCGGTGAAAATTCGCCGCATCATTGTACCGCCGTCAACTCTGTGCCTACAATTGGTGGTTATGCCGAAAGGGCCGATCGGAACGGGATCGGGGCGCCTGACCAGTTCATTATACCGGCTTGGCGTGGCAATACAATGGCCCCGAAACTGCACCGAAACTGGAAAATTATCATAGGATACGTCTTGACATGCCTTTGCGGCGTAAGTACTCTAACAGCTTTGTCAGCCGAAAGGCGTACCCAGCCGGCACAGGTCGTGTACAGGTAGAGGTATCGGTTTAAGGAGAACACGTTTGGCCAGTGAACTAGTGCGAGAACTGCTCGACGCAGGAATTCATTTCGGGCACCGGGTGAGCCGGTGGAACCCGAAGATGCAGCCCTATATCTTCGGCAAGCGGAACATGATCCACATTGTGGACATCAAGGAGACGTACAGGGGGCTGCTGCGGGCCAAGAAGTTCCTCACGCGGCTGGTCGCCGAGGGCGGCGACGTGGTGTTTGTGGGGACGAAGCGCCAGGCCAAGAACATCGTCGAGGCCCACGCCAAACGGTGCAACATGCACTATGTGACGGAGCGCTGGCTGGGCGGCACGCTGACCAACTTCCAGACCGTCCGCTCGCGTCTGGCCCGTCTCGAAGAGCTGGAACGGCTCGAGGATACCGGCGAGCTCCAGAACTACAGCAAGAAGATGATCTCGACGCTCCAGCGGGAGAAGAAGAAGATCAAGCGGAACCTGGAGGGCGTTCGCCGGATGAACAAGCTTCCGGCGGTGATGGTCATCTTTGACACCGGCTACGAGCACATCGCGGTGCACGAGGCCCGGAAGCTCAAGGTTCCGACCGTCGGTTTGATCGACACCGACGGCGATCCGGCGTTCACGGACATCCCGATTCCCGGCAACGACGACTCGATGCGGGGTATCGAGATCATCATGCGTGAACTGGCCGATGCGGTTCTCGAGGGTATGGCCGCGCGTCCGGAAGAGCAGCCGGGCATGGAAGGGCAAGGCGAAGAAGGCGGTTCGCGACCCGGTCGTCCGCGTCCGCGGCGTCGTCCTCCGGAGCGGACGGCTCCGGCCGCGAGCGAACCCGCGCCGCCGCCACCGCAGCAGGCTGCGCCCGCCGGTCCGTCGCCGTCGCCTTCGCAATCCCAGGTATCGCCCGAGGCGCCTGAGCAGGGCGAACCGCAGAGCTCGTAACCTCGCCGACGGCTGAGGAAGCGGGTTCCGATCACAAACATAGCGTGTCAGTAAGGAGTGGATTACCCATGGCTGATATTTCCGCCGCTTTAGTCAAGCAGCTTCGCGAATTGACGCAGCTTCCGATGATGGACTGCAAGAAGGCCCTTCAGGACGCCGAGGGCGACATCGTCAAGGCCCAGGACATCCTTCGGAAGTCGGGCGCTCTGGCGGCGGCAAAGAAGGCCGGCCGCGAAACGGCTGAGGGTCGGGTCGCCACGTTCGTGACGCCGGATCAGAAGGCCGCGGCGATCGTCGAGGTCCGCTGCGAGACCGCTCCGGTGGCCAACACCGAGGACTTCAGCCGGCTGTGCCGCACGATCGCCGAGCACCTGGCGACCACCAGCCAGTGGCCGGCCGACGTGCAGCAGTTGCTCGGCCAGACTGTCGCCTCCGAAGGCCGCACGGTTCAGGATCTGCTCAACGACATCATCAACAAGATCCGTGAGAACATGCAGCCGGTCCGCTTCGAGCGTCTGGCCGGCGGCGTGATCACCAGCTACGAGCACCACAACGGCCAGGTCGCCACGCTCGTGCAGTTCAATGGCCAGGACGGCGGGGTTACGCCATCCGACCAAGTGGTCCAGTTCGGGCGCGACCTGTGCATGCACATCACCGCGGTCAACCCCATGGCCCTGAGCCGCGAGGAAATCTCCGCGGCCGTGGTCGCCAAAGAAAAGGAAGTCATCGAGGCCCAGGTGGCTGAGCAGTCGAAGGGCAAGCCCCCGCAGATCGTCGAGAAGATGGTCCAGGGCAAGATCAACAAGTGGTACAACGAGATGGTGCTGCTCGAGCAGCCGTACGTCAAGGACGACAAGAAGAGCGTCCAGCAGGCGATCGACGAGTTCAACAAGGCTGGCGGCCAGAAGGTCGCCGTTAGCAAGTATCTCCGCTACGAGGTGGGGGGAACGGCCTAACCGCATTCGGGAGCGTTCATCATGGTCGGCTCAAGCCGGACATCATCCGACGACGACGCGGGTCCGCCATATCGTCGCGTCGTCCTGAAAGTGACCGGCGAGAGCTTCGCCCCGGTCGGCACCATTGGTCTTGACTTAGGTTACCTCGATCAGCTCGCCGAGAAGATCGTCTCGGCTGCGCGGATGGGCGTGCAGATCGCGGTGGTGGTCGGCGGCGGCAACCTGATGCGAGGGGCCAATCTGGCCGGGTCCAAGCTTGTCCGTCCGGTCGCCGCCCATCAGATGGGCATGATCGCGACCGTCATCAACGGTTCGGCGCTGGCGGAGGCATTGCACGCCAAAGGCCAGGCGGCCGTGTTGACGTGTTCGATGCCGGTCGGCAACTTCACCCAGTACTACTGCCCTCAGCGGGCTCAGGACGACCTGGAGGCGGGCAGAATCGTCATTCTGACCGGCGGGACGGGCAACGCCTTTGTCACCACCGACACCTGTGCCGCCATCCGGGCGGCGGAGTTGCAGGCCGACGCCCTCCTGAAGGCGACCAAGGTGGATGGCGTGTACACCGCCGACCCGGTCAAGCACCCGGACGCCAAGCGCTACGAGCGGCTTACCGCGGCTGAGGCCATCGAAAAGAACCTCGGCGTGATGGATCTGCCCGCGGTCGCAATCTGCCGACAGGCCCGCGTGCCGATCCTCGTGTTCAACTATCAGGAGAACGACAGCATCGCCGGCGTCCTGGCCGGCCGAGTCAAAGCCACGCAAATCACCGCCCAATGAGGAGACTGCCATGCCCGTAGATGACATTCAACTCGAAGCCGAAGCCTCGATGTCCGACGCGGTCGATTTCCTGAAGTCTGAACTGCGTGGCATCCGCACCGGCCGAGCGAGTACCGCGCTGGTCGAGCACATCCGGGTTCAATACTACGGCACGCCGACCGAGCTGCGCCAGATGGCCCAGATCAGCACGCCCGAAGGCAACCTGATCGTCATCAAGCCGTTCGACGCCAGCGTCCTGAAGGAAATCGAGAAGGCCATCCACGCCTCCGACATCGGCATCACCCCTTCGAGCGACGGGCGGGTGATCCGCCTCAACGTTCCGCCGCTCTCGGGCGAACGGCGTCGGCAGCTTGCCCAGCACGTCCGCCAGCTCGGCGAACAGGCCAAGGTCTCGATCCGCAACGCGCGGCGCGACGCCAACAAGCAGATCGACCAGGAGCAGAAGGGCGGCGATATCCCGGAAGACAATGCTGAGACGGCCAAGGAAGAGATCCAGAACCTGACCAAGAAGTACGAAACCGAGGTGGACGAGACCGCTGCGGCGAAGATCAAGGAGATCGAGGAGATATAGTCTCCTTCGGAAGACGGCGCGACTTCGTCTTGAAGTGGCACGGAGCACGCGGGAAGGAAGACATCAGAAGCCGGAATAGAAGAGATGCCGGTGCCGGCGGATCTGTACCACCCTCTGAATCGCGATTTTCCACATTGAATCGGCCTGTATGTGGGAATAAAATAATGGTTTCCCTTGTGCCTCAGGCACTTGGCAGAGCCGCAAATCTCTAGAGTATCCAGTTAGGAGCATCGAGAATGGCAGTCAGTCTCGCCGTCGTCGGGGCCACCGGGGCCGTCGGGCAGGAGTTCATCAAGGTCCTGGAACGCCGCAACTTCCCGGTGGGGCGGGTCAAGTTCCTCGCGTCCAGCCGTTCGGCGGGCAAGGAGGTACGCTTCAAGGGCCAGGCCCATAGCATCGAGGAACTGACGAAAAAGAGCTTCCAGGGCGTCGAAGTGGCCCTGTTCAGCGCCGGCGGGTCGATCAGCAAGGAATTCGCGCCGGCTGCGGTTGACGCCGGGGCGATCGTGGTCGACAATTCCAGCGCGTTCCGGATGGACCCGAACGTGCCGCTGGTCGTTCCGGAGGTCAACCCTCAGGACGTCGCAGAGCACCAGGGCATCATCGCGAATCCGAACTGCTCGACGATCATCATGGTCGTGCCGGTCTGGCCGCTGCACAAGGCCAACCGGGTTGTGCGGCTGGTGGCTTCGACCTATCAGGCGGCCAGCGGGGCCGGCTGGAAGGCCATGGCGGAGCTTCAGCAGCAGACGGCCGACGTGCTGGCGGGCAAGGCGCCCAAGCCGGTGGTCATTCCGCACGTCTACGCCTTCAACCTATTTTCGCACAACAGCAAAATCAGCGAGAACGGCTACAACGAGGAAGAGGTCAAGATGGTCAAGGAAACCCGCAAGATGTTCCACGACGAGCGGATCGCGATCACCGCGACCTGCGTGCGGGTGCCGGTGCTGCGGGCGCACAGCGAGTCGCTGAACCTGACCTTCGAGAAGCCGATGACCGAAGACCAGGTGCGGCAGATCCTCGCCTCGGCGCCGGGCGTCAAGATCGTCGATGACCGGCAGAAGAACTACTTCCCGATGCCGCTGGACGCTTCGGACCAGGGCGACGTGCTGGTCGGCCGGATCCGGCAGGATATCTCCCAGCCGGACGGCAGGGGGATCGACATTTTCATCAGCGGCGATCAGCTCCTCAAGGGCGCGGCCCTCAACGCCGTCCAAATCGCTGAGTTGCTTCCGGTGGTCAAAGCGGCCAAGGCGTAAGTTGGCTGATTGGGATGACGTGTAGGTGACCAAGGGCGATCCCAGGATCGCCCTTGTTGCTGTGTGGCCTTGAGATGATTGATGCAATCATCGTGTGTATTTGTCTCAGTATAAGCGATACTAATAACATCGATGTCCGAACGCAACATCAAAATCATCGTCGCCTACGAGGGCACCAACTACAAGGGTTGGCAGCGTCAGAAGGACGCGGTCACCGTCCAAGGCACGATTGAGGCCGCCCTTGCGGATATTATCGGACGTTGGGTCAGGGTTCATGGGGCCAGCCGGACCGATGCCGGGGTCCACGCCGAGAGCCAGGTGGCCCATTTTTACGTCGATTCGCCGATTCCGGATGAGGCGTTCGCGTGGCTGTTGAGCGGCCGGCTGCCCGGGGATATCGTGGTCCGGTCGGCCCGGACCGTGCCGCGGGATTTCGATGCGTCGACCGATGCGGCGTGCAAGACGTATCTGTACCGTTTTTACACCGGTAGGGTGCGCGAAGTGCAGTTTTTCCGCCGCCGCTGGCGTACCGGGACGGATCTGGACCCAGCCGCCATGCACCAGGCCGCCCAGTACATCGTTGGCACGCATGACTTTAAGGGGTTCGCCTCGGCCAAGGACATGCGCGAGACCACCGTCCGAACCGTCATGTCCGCCCGTGCCTGGCGGGTGGCGGACGATGAGATCGATTTCGAGATCACAGCCGATCGGTATCTCTACCAGATGGTCCGCACGCTGGCCGGCACGCTGGCGGAGATCGGCCGCGGACGCTGGCAGCCGGAGAAGATGGCCCAGATCCTGGCTTCGCGAGATCGGACGACGGCCGGGCCGACCGCGCCGCCGAACGGTTTGTGCCTGATGCACATTGAATATCACAAAAATCTCGCCATCCCACTTGACATCGGCGGCTGATCGCGGAGAATTAGGTCATACGCAACGCCCGGAGCGGATGTGGCGGAATTGGCAGACGCGCTGGCTTCAGGTGCCAGTGGGCTTACGCCCGTGGAGGTTCGAGTCCTCTCATCCGCATTGCCCGGCCATTCGGCCGAAATCCCTACGAAATTCCCCTTTAAGACCCCGACCTTTTCGCGCTCGTCAGACCGTTCAACAGGACGTACCGAGAGCATTGTGCGCCCGAAAGAAGGCCGCCTTCTCCCGGCACGATGATTGACACTGCCGGGAAGCCCTAAGGCCCGGCGGGATGGCAAGCTCGCCCGCCGAAAGACGGCTTTGAAGGCTGAGACGTTGCGGAATCCGTGTTTGTCCGCTGTGAGCCCAGGAAGCGTATATGGTACAATAAGGAGCCGAAATGTGAAAGCTCGGCTCGATGCAGCATTTTTCTCAACGTCCTATAATATATCTTATGTTGCATTGC
>JAAYCJ010000146.1 GCA_012729815.1 Phycisphaerae bacterium
CTAACCCGCCGCCAAACGACAACACGACCCCAGGAAGCGAAGGGACGCACAGGGCCTGACCGTCTCCTGAACGCCCTTGACCCTCTTTCCCCTCCCCCTTCGCTTCCTTCGCGACCTTCTGTTCAACCGCCTTTATATCCTCTCCCCTCCAACCCGCTTGCGGGCATATATCAGTATCTCTTTACATTATAACGAGTTAGGCGGAACCACCGCCTCCTTCCGCCTTCTGTGAGCCCCGTTAAACCCCGCCCCCCGCGCCCCCGCAAAAAATGACCGGAATTGCCCTTGAAAGCCCCGACAACTCTGACTAAAATACTGGTTTCCGTAACTCCGGTTCGATAACCAGGGCTTACACGGCAACATCCATTATACGGTGAGACGATGACTGCAGTACTGACGCCGAAAACGACCTTGGCCCGAAAAGGCCACACCGATCAGCGGTGGTTCCAAGTGAACGCCGACGGAGTGGTCCTCGGCCGGCTGGCCTCCGATCTGGCCATGATCCTCATGGGCAAGCACAAACCCATGTACACCCCGCACGTCGACGTCGGCGACTTCGTCGTCGTCCTCAACGCCGAGAAGGTCAAGTTCACCGGCCGAAAAATCGAGCAGATGAGCCACGACTACTACACCCACTTCCCCGGCGGCCACAAGATCATCCCCTACGAGCAGCTCATGGCCAAGCACCCGCAGCGCGTCCTCGAACTCGCCGTCCGCCGAATGCTCCCCAAAAACAAACTCGGCCGCCACATGCTCAAAAAACTCAAGATCTACCGCGGCGACAAGCACAACCACCAGGCCCAGCAGCCGGTCGCCCTCGACCTCTCCAACGGTCTGGCCGAAGGCCTCGCTAAGCTTTCGAAGTAAAACTTGTAAAACTGAACCTCAAAAGGATCGATCGATATGGCAGACCAAGTAACCCGTGAAGCATCGGCAGGCGCAGCCACCATCGCCGCTCCCCAGCCCAAGCCCGCAGCCGCCGCCAAGGGCGGCTTCTGGTGGGGCACCGGACGGCGAAAAACCTCCATCGCACGCGTCCGTGTCCGCAACGGCGAAGGAAAGGTCCTCATCAACGGCCGCGAATACAGCGACTATTTCACCCAGGACCGTGACCGCAACGCCGTCATGGCCCCGCTGACCGCCAGCGAATACCAGAGCCGCGTCGACGTCTTCGTCCGAGTCCAGGGCGGCGGATTCGCCGGACAGGCCGGAGCCGCCATGCTCGGAATCGCTCGGGCCCTCAAGACCATGGACCCGACCACCGAGGCCGCCCTCCGCGACGGCGGCTACCTGACCCGCGACGCCAGAATGACCGAACGCAAAAAGTACGGCCAACGCGGCGCCCGCAGGAGCTTCCAGTTCTCCAAGCGTTAACCGAAGCGAAACCACCATGTTTCAAACGTCCACCGGCCCGCTGTTACCAGACATCGGGCCGGTTTTGATTTACCCGCTCGCGGCCCAAGACCGCGCCACGCGGTCAAACGACCGCTAAGGAGACACGCCAACATGATTCGAGTCGGCATCATCGGAGCCACCGGCTACACCGGCGAAGAGGCCATCGAAATCCTCCTCCGCCATCGCCAAGCCAAACTCACCGCCCTCACCGCGCTGCCCGAAGAGTGCGGCCAAATCCAGGATATCTTCCCGCGACTCCGCGGACGAATCGCCATGGCCGTCGAACCCCTCGACCTGCCCGCCTTCGCCGCCAGCGTCGACGTCGCCCTCGGCTGCCTGCCCCACAAGGTCTCCATGGGCTTCGTCCCCAAACTCCTCGACGCCGGCGTCAAGGTCGTCGACTTCAGCGCCGACTACCGACTCCGCGACGTCGCCCTCTACGAAAAACACTACACCCAGCACACCGACCGCGCCAACCTCGCCCAGGCCGCCTTCGGCCTGCCCGAGCTCTTCCGCAAAAACGTCGTCGGCAAAAAACTCGTCGCCAACCCCGGCTGCTACCCGACCTGCGCCGCCCTCGGCCTCGCCCCGCTCCTCAAGGAAGGACTGGTCCGCCTCGACCGCATCGTCGTCAACGCCGTCACCGGAGTCTCCGGCGCCGGCCGAAAGGCCAGCCTGCCCTATCACCTGCCCGAAATGAACGAGAACCTCTTCGCCTACGCCGCCGGCGGCACCCACCGCCACAGCCCCGAAATCAACCAGATATGCTCCGACGTCGCCGGCAAACCCGTCAACGTCCTTTTCCAGCCGCACGTCGGCGCCTTCGACCGCGGTATCCTCTCCAGCATCTACGCCGAGCCCACCGGCGACCTCTCCACCGCCAAACTCGCCGACCTCTACCGCGACTTCTACCACAACGAACCCTTCGTCCGCGTCCTGGCCGCCCCGCCCAAACTCAAAGCCGTCCAGCGAACCAACTTCTGCGACCTCCACCCGCTCGTCTCCGCCGACGGCCGACATGTCATCGTCTTCTCCGCCCTCGACAACCTCATCAAGGGCGCCTCCGGACAGGCCGTCCAAAACCTCAACATCATCTCCAATATCACCGAAACCGAGGGACTGCTGTGACCAACACCACCATCACCGCCCCGCGCGGATTCAAAGCCGGCGCCGCCGCCTGCGGCATCAAGAGCGAAAACAAACTCGACCTCGCCGTCCTCGCCTGCGATACCCGTGCCGCCTGCGCCGCCTGCTTCACCCAGAACCGAGTCCAGGCCGCCCCCATCCAGCTCTCCCGCGACCACGTCAAGGAAGGATACGCCCAGGCCCTCGTCGTCAACAGCGGAAACGCCAACGCCTGCACCGGCCCGCGCGGTCTCGACGACGCCGCCACCATGACCCAACTCGTCGCCGGAAAACTCAAAATCTCCCCACGCAGCGTCCTCGTCGCCAGCACCGGCGTCATCGGACACCCGCTCGACATGGCCAAGGTATCCAACGGCGTCAACCACGCCTACGATAACCTCGGCGACACCGAAGACCACGGCCGCGCCTTCGCCCAGGCCATCATGACCACCGACCTTAAGCCCAAATCCGCCTACCGCGAATTCACCGTCGACAACCAGACCATCCGTATCGCCGGCTGCGCCAAAGGCTCCGGCATGATCGCCCCAAACATGGCCACCATGCTCGCCTTCATCACCACCGACGCCAAAATCGCCCCCCACGACCTCCGCGCCAACCTCGTCCAGGCCGTCAGCCGAAGCTTCAACCGTATCACCGTCGACGGCGAAATGAGCACCAACGACATGGTCGCCGTCTTCGCCAGCGGACTCGCCTCCGATCATGAACTCGGCGAAACCTGGCTCAGCCCATTCGGCGAATACCTCTACGAACTCTGCAACGAACTCGCCCTCGCCATCGTCGCCGACGGCGAAGGAGCCACCAAAGTCTTCCACGTCATGGTCACCGCCGCCCGAAACTTCACCCAGGCCCATAAAATCGCCCGCGCCGTCGCCCAAAGCCTCCTCGTCAAAACCGCCATCCACGGGGCCGACCCCAACTGGGGACGTATCATCTCCGCCGCCGGGGCCGCCGGTGCCGACTTCAACCCCGAACAGGCCTCCTGCGCCATCGGCAACATCGTCATCTTCAACCGCGGCACCGGCGCCGACCACGACCGCGACGCCCTCGCCGATATCATGAACAAAAACGACATCTGGATCACCCTCAACCTCAACCACGGCGAAGCCTCCGACGTCGTCCATAGCTGCGACCTCTCCAAACAATACGTCGACATCAACGCCCTCTACCACACCTGACCCATCGCCCGAACCGCGACGCCATATCCTCGCATATCAGCGTGAGCAATAAAAACTAATGCCCTATATCCCCATTTCCGCAAAAGTTACTGGACAAAACCCCGACCCGCTGCTATATGATTTCCCTTATAACGTTAACCTTCGGTTAAGCAGCGACCGCCGACTCGGCCGCCCAGGCCATTCCGGACGAAAGAAGAGAAAGGTCATAGCTCAGGCTTTATGAGAAAAGTCCACATAGCACAGGCAACGCTCGTCTTTGGAGTGGCCGTCGGGCTGCTCGTAGGGCTTCCAGGCTTTGTCCGCCAGGTCGCCGACCATCCCCACGAGGGACTCATCCTCGTCAACGGCCGTATCGAAGGCGCCGAAGTCGCCGTCGGTAGCAAACTCACCGGACGCGTCACCGCCCTCCATGTCTCCGAAGGCCAGCAGGTCCATGCCGGCGACCTCATCGCCGAACTCGAATCCGAAAGCGTCCAGGTCGCCCACGAACAGGCCCTCGCCAACGTCGCTCAGGCCCAGCACGCCCTCCAGAGCGCCAACGAGGACGTCATCCGCTCCTCCTCCCAACTCGAAAACGCCAAAATCGCACTCGACCTGACCAAACAGCAGACCGAACTCGGCATCCGCCAGGCCCAGGCTCAGGTCCGCGAAGCACAAGCCGCCGTCGAACAGGCCCAGGCCCTCCTCAGCAAGTCACAAACCGAATACGACCACGCCCAGAAACTCTTCCAGTCCGACGCCGCCAGCGAACTCGAATTCACCTTCGCCACCGACGCTCTCAAAGCCCAGGAGGCCGCCGTCCGCATCGCCGAACAAAGACTCGCCCAGGCCAACGAAAACTTCGAACTCGCCAACTCCCGAAAATCCGAAGTCCTCATGCGACAGCACGACCTGGCCATCATGGAAAGCACCGTCCGACAGGCCCGCGCCGCCGTCGGAATCGCCGAGGCCCAACTCAAAGCCACCGAGGCCACCGCCAAAATGGTCGAAATCAACCTCCGCGACACCAAAATCTTCGCCCCGTGCGACGGCGTCGTCGTCACCCGCGTCGTCGAAGCCGGAGAGGTCATCGCCACCGGCGCCACCGTCGCCATGCTCATCGACTTCGACCGCCTCTACCTCAAGGGCTATCTGCCCAGCCAGCTCGTCGGACAGGTCAACCTCAACGATCCCGCTCGCGTCCACCTCGACGCCTACCCCGATCGCCACTTCGACGCCACAGTCACACAAATCCACCAGCAGGCCGAATTCACACCCAAAAGCGTCGATACGCCCCAACAGCGGGTCAAACTCGTCTTCGGACTCGAACTCACCGTCGAAAACGCCGAACGGCTCGTCAAACCGGGCATGCCCGCCGACGGCGTCATCCAGACCGATCCAAACGCCGCCTGGAAGATGCCCGCGGACCTCCGCTGATGCCCACCACCACGACTCAGCCGGCCGTCCTCGCACGCGGACTCCATAAACGCTTCCGACATACCGTCGCCATCGACCGGATCGACCTCGACATCCCACAAGGTCAGGTCTTCGGACTCGTCGGACCCGACGGCTCCGGAAAGAGCACCGTCCTCAAAATCCTCTCCGGACTCCTCCTGCCCGACCGCGGCGACTGCGAAATCTTCGGCTGCGACGTCATCAAGAATGTCGAATCCGTCCGCGGACTCATCGGCTTCGTCCCACAGGGCCTCGGACTCGCCGTCTCCGACAAGCTCACCGTCCGACAGAACATCGACTTCTTCGCCGACCTATACCACCTCCCCAAAGACCTCGCCGCCCAACGCTCCCAACGACTCCTCGAAATCACCAACCTCCACGAATTCCAAAGCCGCCTCGCCCGAAACCTCTCCGGCGGAATGCAGCAAAAGCTCAGCCTCTGCTGCATGCTCCTGCACCACCCAAAACTCCTCATCCTCGACGAACCTACCACCGGCGTCGATCCCGTCTCACGACGCGACCTCTGGGTCATCCTCAACGACCTCGTCGACACCGAAAACATCACCGTCGTCATCGCCACCAGCTACCTCGACGAAGCCGAACGATGCCACCACGTCGCCCTCGTCCACGCCGGAAAAATCCTCCTCCAGGGCTCGCCCACCGAACTGCCCGCCAAACACGGCGCACCCTCACTCGCCGACCTCTTCGTCGCCCAACTCGAACCCCAAGCCGAACACCACTTCAAACCCGACTCCCTCCACGTCGTCGAACGAATCAATAAAGACCCGCTCCCGCCCAACAAGCCCGCCGTCGAAGTCACCGGACTCGTCAAACGCTTCGGCCACTTCACAGCCGTCGACCACGTCAACTTCGAAATCCCGCCCGGAGCCATGTACGGATTCCTCGGACCCAACGGCGCCGGTAAAACCACCGCCATCAAAATGCTCTGCGGAATCCTTCAGCCGTCCGGCGGCGACGCCTACATCGCCGGTTTCCACGTCTGGCATCAACGCCGAAAACTCAAAAACCGCATCGGCTACATGTCCCAGAAATTCTCCCTCTACCGCGACCTCAAGGTCATCGAAAACCTCCGCCTCTACCGCCAGATCTACGGCCGACAGACCCACGACGTCCTCGAAGTCGATGAACTACTCGAAATCGTCGGCCTCGTCGGCTACGAACACCGCCTCACCAACGAACTGCCCGTCGGACTCAAACAGCGCCTCGGCCTCGCCTGCTCCATGGTCCACCTGCCCGACGTCCTCTTCCTCGACGAACCCACCAGCGGCGTCGATCCCCTCGCCCGCGAACGATTCTGGGAAATCGTCCGCTTCCTCTCCCGTAAATTCGGAATCACCCTCCTGCTCACCACCCACTACATGGACGAAGCCGAATACTGCGACCGACTCGCCATGATCAACTTCGGAAAAATCGTCGCCGTCGGAACCCCCGACCAGCTCAAGGAACAAACCAGACGCGAAAAAGGCGCCCTCCTCGAAATCGCCGCCAAAGACTACCAGGCCGCCAAACGACTGGTCGACGAACACATCGCCCAAACCGTCTTCTTCGGCCGACGGCTACACGTCTTCTCCCAAACCCCACAAGAACACACCACCCAAATCCTAACCCTCCTCCACAAAAACAACCTCCCCGACGCCACCGTCCGCACCGCACCCATCCGCCTCGAAGATGTCTTCATCCACTTCGCCCGCCGTACAAACGCCGCCGAAGCCACCCCCTAAAGCCTAAAGCTCAGAGCCCAAAGCCTCTTTTCCTCCGACTTCCTGACCCCCTGATTCGCTGACCCCCTGACCACCCATGCTCTTCCACTTCGCCCGCCGCCAGGACCCTCAACCCGCCTCCACGTAGGCTGCGTCGTCCCGACGCACCATCCTCGCGCCCGACCCTCCACCCGATCACCGACCACCTGACGCCCTGGCCACCCGTCTTCTCCGAAAACACCCGCGCCCCTGAGCGACCGGACCCCTCCTCCCCCAAATCAACAATCAACAATTCCCCACCATCCCGCCCCTTGTGTCATTCCCGCGCAGGCGAAAATCCAGAATACCCAACCGCCACCGACAACCGAACCTCAGACTCCTCAAGTCTAG
>JAAYCJ010000147.1 GCA_012729815.1 Phycisphaerae bacterium
GAACGACCTACCACATCGACCCGCTTCGGGGAAAGGACGAGAACAGCGGGCTCCAGCCCGGTGAGGCTTGGAGGGGTCCCAAGCCCCTCAGCCGGTTGGCGCTGGCCCCCGGCGATCGGATCGAGGTCTCTCCTGGTGGGTTCACCGAGACGATCCGGCTCACCGGGTCCGGCACGGCTGAGCATCCCGTCGAGATCCATTTCGCCCCCGGCGACTATGACTTCCATCCGACCGACGCCCTCAAACTCCCGCTTCACATCTCCAACACCAACGATGGTCCCTATATCCCCAAATCGATCGGATTGCTCTTCGATGACATCCAGCATCTGAACGTCCGAGGTAACGGGGCAAACCTCTACTTCCACGGGAAGATGATCGAGGTCATGGTCGACCGCGCCGAGAACATCGACTTGAGCGGGCTGACTTTTGACTACCGCAGGCCGTCGGTCTCGGAATGCACCATTCTCACCGTCGATACCGACCATGCCGACGTTCTGGTCCATCCCGATTCGCACTATGCCGTCGAAGACGAAAAGCTGATCTGGATCGGCGAAGGGGGCGATCCCCGGGGCTGGACCTGATTCAGGAGTACGATCCCATCGACGGCCGCGTCTGGCGGCGAAACAGTCCCCTGGAGGCGATCCTGTGCGTGAAGGAACTCGCGCCACGCACGCTGCGGCTCTTCTTCAAAGACAATCCAAACCTGACTCCGGGACGCGTGCTCCAGTTCCGCGACATCTTCCGCGACTGCGCCGGCGGGTTCGTCCGCAACAGCCGCAACCTGGCCTGGCGAGACTGCGCCTTCCACCACCTCTACGGCCTGGGCATCGTCCATCAATTCAGCGAGAACCTGAGCTATGATCGGATCACCTTCGCTCCGCGCAGCGGCTCCGGACGCACCTGCGCCGGTTGGGCCGACCTGCTTCACTTCTCCGGCTGCAAGGGCAAGATCCACGTCGCCGACTGCGAGATGTCCGGCACCAACGACGACCCCATCAACGTCCACGGCACCCACCTGCGGATCGTCGAGCGCCTCGACGACCACCGCATCCGCGTGTGTTTCATGCATCCTCAGTCCTATGGCTTCCAAGCCTTCTTCCCGGGTGACCAGATCGAGTTCGTCAACCACGCCTCCCTCCACTCCTACGCCTCAAATGCGGTCCTGGCCGTCACAATGGAGGACGACAAGAACATCCTGCTGACCCTGGAGTCCCCGATCCCGGCGTTCCAGCAAGGCGACGTGGTCGAGAACGTCACCTGGACGCCCGAAGTCGAGGTCCGCAACTGCACCGTCTCCGTCGACTCCTGCCGCGGATTCCTGCTGACCACCCGCAAGCCGATCCTCATCGAGAACAACACCTTCATCAAGACCACGATGCCGGCCATCCTGATCGCCGACGACGCCAACTCATGGTTCGAGTCCGGCCCCGTCCGCGACGTGACCATCCGCGGCAATCGCTTCGTCCAGTGCCACGAACCGGTCATCGAAATCGCCCCGGAAAACCTCACCGAGAAGCCCGAGGAACCCGTCCACCGCAACGTCCGCATCCTGGACAACGTCTTCGACCTGATCGGCGAACACGCCGTCTCCGCCAAGAGCGTCAAGGGCCTGACCATCGCCGGCAACCGCTTCTCCCGCGACCGCGTCACCGTCGACCTCCGCAGTTGCACCGACGTCACCATCGAAAACAACGGCCCAACCAACGTGGTCGCGGAATCTCCCGGTTCCGCATCTTGATATGCGGCAATCTCAGTTTTCATCTCCCCCCTTCCATCCACTTCTTGAGATTGCCCCGCCAGACCCGCTACAATCATCAGCCGACAATCAGACGAACCCGGCTTCTCGGAGCAAACCATGCGACGATACGAAATCACGTTCAACAGCGTCAACGCCGAAGGATCCCCAAAACCCATCTCCGCCCTCGTGATCGAACCGGACCGGCACACCGCGAGCACCGGCGTGATGCTCTGCACCCACGGCTGGGGCTGCAACCGCTACTACGACGTCGACAAGATCGAATGGTCCTGCGAGCGGTTCGATCTCGTGTGCGTCTCGGTCGAATACCGCGACTGCGGCTTCGAATTCAACCCAGCCACCGGCGCCGGCTACTGCCGACCGTACGACACCAGCTTCTACCAGGTCTTCGACGTGCTCAACGGCCTGCGCACCGTGCTGGACATCCACCCGAAAATCAACCGCCGGCGACTCTTCCACTTCGCCCGCAGCCAGGGCGGACACATCGCCCTGATCTCCTCGATGTTCGCTCCCCACACCTTCGCCGCCCTGCTGCTCTCCTCGCCGATCACCCACCTGGACCCGAACCTGCTCACCTGGCCCGGCCGCGACTTCTCAGCCGCTGAGCTCTCCGTCCGCGACATGCTCGAACACGCCGACCGGATCGACTGCCCGCTGTTCATCGACCACGGCACCGGCGATACCGTCGTGCCGCATGACATCCACACCCAGGCCCTCGCCGCCAAACTCAGATCGCTGGGCAAAAAGCCGTCCGTGCGGTACTACAAGGGCGGCGAACACGACCTGACCCCGACCACCACGATGCTTAAGGCCTTCAAAGCCATGGTTCCCAGACCGCTGCGAACCCTGACCAACACCCAGAAAGACATCTTCCTGACCGGCGGCCAAGTCGAAATCCCCTGCGCCGACAAAACCCTCCGCATCGACTGGTCCAAACCCACGGACGACACCCGGCTCCTCGCCTGGACATGACGGGGCGCTGGACTGGAGACCTCGCAAGCCGCCGTGCGCCACTCGAGGCGCAACTCACCGGGTTTCGATACCTTCGAACCGCACCCGGCCGTTGTGGCTGAAGAAAAACAGTCGCGATCCTCGAAGTTGGCCCAAGCGGTTGACCAGGCACCGCCGCCGATCGATGCACACGTCGATGATGTCGCCCCGCATCACGATGTCCAGGTCGAAGGGCCTATCCAAGCCCTCCACGCAGGCGATTGACTGGTTGTGCAATTCCACGGTTCGCTCGACCGGACGAAAACTCAGATCGTAGCCCGTCTCGTAGCGGCCAAAGCCCCGCAGACGCAGCCCGAAATGCCGGGCGCCCACCTGCGGATGCACCCGCATCGTGATCCGCGCGTCGTTCGGCACGGCATCCAGCGCTGCCACCTCAAACGCACTCGAGGAATCCAGTTCGACAGCCATGCCGTCGCCGCGGGCACCAGCCGTCAAGGCCGAAAACCTCATCGCCAGCGGATCGCCCTCGATCGGCATCATCTCCGGTACGAACTTTACGCCCAGCGTCCCGTCCGCGTGCTGCACCAGTTCACGGAACACGGCGTTGCCCGCCCACATGAGCTGCCCGTCATCCCGGCCGCCCTCACGGCTGGCCACAAACGCCACGCCTATCCGCCGATTGTCCCGGTATGGTGCGGTCTTCATCACCCGGGCGTATGTCCCCTCAAGCACATCGACCGGCGGGCAAATCCACGGCCCCAACGGGCTCCGCGACATCCGGTACCGCGCCATCGCATCGATCCCGAACAACAGATAGTACCAGCCGTTCCAGTAGAAATGCTCCGGGCATTCCGGGTCCTGTCCGCAATAACCGGGAAACAGGAACGGTTCTTCGAAACTCCAGGTCTTGAAGTCCGCCGAACTAAGATGGGCCAGACACCCGTTATAGCGGGGAACTCCGCAGCCCACCCGTTGACTCGTCACCAACATGTGGAAGACCCCCGTGGCGTCATCCCGGAAAACACATGGGTCGCGGAAGCTGAACGTGTGGTAACCAGCCGGCGGCGAAATCAGCGGGTTCGGCGACGTCTTGCTGAAGTTCACGCCGTCGGAACTGACCGCCAGGCTCACGTGCTGCGACGCATCAGCCATCCGCGTGGAGTAAAAGGCGTAGTACGTGCCCTTGTGGTGAAACACCGATCCGGTGCAGATCGAACCTTCCCAGTCCGCGGTGATGGGAATGGTCAGGCCGTGGTGCGTCCAGTGCACCAGGTCGGGTGACGAAGCCTGGGCCCACTGGTGGTTGCCAAGCCACCCGCGGCTGGTGTGATGATTCTCGTCCAACAGGTAGTACAGGCGAAAGACCCCGTCGTGATAGAACGGCATACAGTCGCCCACAAAGTATGGACCGTCCGGTTTGTAGTATTGCATCGTCGCTTCCTGTCTCACAGACCAGCCTGGCTCTGCATCGTACGATTCTCAGTGGATACACAGGACTGCCCGATTTCGCAAGATTTTCACCTTGCCGGTCTCTTCCCGAATGATTGAATAGAGGGATGAAACGTGACGGGACAGCAGATCGAGGTCAGCCAATGGTTTCACCACAGGGCCGCGAGCATTATCAGAGACTGTGCGAAGGCCGGCCGTTCGGGTCCGACGGGTTCGATCTCGCGGCACTTCGCCAGTGCATGGCCATCCGCCGCGAGCCCGCCGACCCCGCCGTCCGCTGCATCCCAACCCGCATCGACCAGACACCGTGCCAGTGGGTGCTCGCCCCGAACGCGGACCCTGACCTGCGGCTGCTGTACCTCCACGGCGGCGGCTACGTCTCAGGCTCCGGCGACTTCTACCTCGCAATGGCCGCCCACATCTCAGCCGCCGCCGGATGCGCCATCCTGCTGCCCGACTACCGCCTGGCCCCCGAACATCCCTTTCCCGCCGGCCTGGAAGACTGCATCCAAGCTCACCGGTGGCTCACCCGCAACGCACCCGACGGACCCGCCTCCGCCCGGGCCACCTTCATCGCCGGAGACTCCGCCGGCGGCGGCCTGACCCTGGCCGTGATGCTGGCCCTTCGTGACCGCGGGCTCACACCGCCCAAAGGCGGCATCGCCATCTCGCCCTTCACCGACCTGACCCTCTCCGGCGAGTCCATCCGGTCCCAAGCCGACCGCGACCCGATCATGCACCCCGACTGCCTCCCGGATTTCGTCAAATGCTACGCCGCTGAAGCCGATCTCCGCAACCCGCTCGCCTCACCCCTCTTCGGCGACTACACCGGCGTCCCTGCCCTGCTCATCCAGGTCGGCGAGCACGAAATCATCCGCGACGACAGCGTCCGCGCCGCCGCCAGGGCCCAAGCCGACGGGGCCGCCGTCACCCTCGAGGTCTGGCCGGGCATGTTCCACGTCTTCGCCTCCCACGAACCCCTCCTGCCCGAAGGACGGGCCTCCATCGACCATATCGCCGCCTTCATGCGGTCCTGCCTGAACGCCTGAAACAATTTCCACTGGGACTGGATTCCTCGACCCCGGTCCCGGTAAACTCATCGCCGCATCGCACAGATGGAAAGGAACCGCTGCATGCCCGGACAAACCTGGTACATCGACCCGCAAAGCGGCAACGACGCCAATCCCGGATCGTCTCCGGACCGGCCGCTCAGAACGTATGCCGACCGCCCCTTCGCTCCCGGCGACTCGGTGCTGTTCAAGCGGGGCGGCGTCATCCGCGACGCCCTGCGCACCCGCGAGGGCTCGTCGGACGGCTTCATCACCTACGGGGCCTACGGCCAAGGCCCCAAACCCCGCTTCCTCGGCTCCGTCGCCGCCGACGATCCGGACCGATGGGTCAAGGAACGGCCCTCCATCTGGCGGTACAAGGGCACCTTCACCTCCGAGGTCTGCAACCTTGTCTTCAATGACGGCCAATCCTGCGGCCATCTCCGCTGGCAGATCGACGACCTCAAGCATCAGGGCGAGTGGTTCTACACCGCGCTCGGCGCCGGTGCGGACAGCGCATATCAACGCAAAGGTCAATCCGCCGCCCCGCGCTGCGAAGACGGCGTCCTCTACCTCTACTCTCAGTCCAATCCCGCCCGCTTCTACAACAGCATCGAATGCTCCCTCTGGGGTCAGCGCCGCCTCGCCGACGGCCGGCGTTACGTGATCCTCCAGGACCTCGAATTCCGCAACAGCGGCGTCCACGCCTACCAGGATGTCCGCGTCGACCACGTCACCATCCGACGCTGCGACTTCCGCTGCATCGGCGGAGCCGTCTGGAGCCGCCAGCGCCGAATCCGCTTCGGCAACGCCGTCGAGTTCTGGGACGGCGCCGTCGACTGCCTCGTCGAGGACTGCGTCTTTCACGACATCTACGACGCCGGCGTCACCCACCAGGGCGGCGACACCAGCGGCGTCCCGGAACGGGTCTACTTCCGCAACAACCTCTTCGTCCACTGCGGCATCGCCCCTTACGAATGCCGCGGACCCGCCGCACGCGATATCTACTTCGAAAACAACACCTGCATCCACGCCGGAGGCGACCTGAGCATGCAGGGCGAACCCTCGCCACGCCAGTCCGAAATCTACCCGCAGCCGATGGGACACCACGTCTTTATCTGGCGGCTCGACTGGCCCGACCAAATGGGCCCCATCTACATCCGCAATAACATCTTCCACGAAGCCCCTCACGGCGCAGCCGTCTATTCGGTCGCCTCGCCCGAGTACGAACGACATTTCGTCATCGACCACAACGACTACTGCCAGACGACCGGCAACATGCTCTTCCTGCTGGGCGGCAAGACCTACCGCCCGTCCGACTGGTCCGCGTACCAAAAGGAAACCGGCCAGGACGCCCACAGCCTGCTGGCCGATCCGCAATTCGTCAACCCGCAAACCGGCGACTATCGCCTGAAACCAACCAGCCCGTGCCTCACGATGGGCCGGAGGACCAACCATGAATGACCGCGAACGTTTCCTGGCGTGCATGAACTACCAGCCGGTCGACCGGACCCCCTTTTGGGATTGGGGCGGCTGGCCCGAGACCCACGAACGATGGCTGCGAGAGGGCTTCGACCCGAACCGCGACCGCCCCGCCGTCGAACCGGACAACCGCATCGTCTTCGACTGGTTCTTTCCCAACCCGCCCTTCGAACGTGAGGTGCTCGAAGAAACCGACGAAACGATCCTCTACGTCAACCACGAAGGCATCCTCATGCGGGAGATGAAAAACAACCCCGCTAGCTCGATGCCTCAGTTCATCAAGTTCCCCGTCGAAAGCCGCGAGGACTTCCGCAAGTTCTGGAAAGAACGCATGCAGCCGGACCTCGTCCAACGCGGCGGACCCGACTGGCAACAGCAGCTTCGCCAGTGGCGCGACGCGCCGGCGCCCTTCATGGCCTCCGCCGACCGTTGGGGCGGGTTCTTCGGCCCGCTCCGAAACCTCGTCGGCGTCGAAAACCTCTGCACCCTCTTCTACGACGATCCAGCCCTCCTCGAAGAGATGATGGACGCCGACGCCGACCTCATCATCGCCATCATGTCGCAGATCCTCGACGTCGTGAGCGTCGATGCTTTCATCTTCTGGGAGGATATGGCCTACAAGACCGCTCCGTTGATCTCAGCCGACCTGATGCGAAAATACATGCTGCCGCGCTACCGCCGCGTCGTCGATTACCTGACCGCCCGCGGCGTCCGATGGATCGCCCTCGACAGTGACGGCCAGATCGACCCGCTGATCCCGGTCTGGCTCGACGCCGGCATCAACGCCCTCTACCCCTTCGAGACCCAGGCCGGCATGGACGTCCTGGCCGTGCGCAAAAAATACGGCCGCGACCTGCGAATCTGGGGCGGCGTGGACAAACGGGCCCTGGCCCACGGGCCAGCCGCCATCGACGCCGAACTGGCACGCCTCCGCCCGCTCATGGAGGACGGCGGCTACGTCCCCCACACCGACCACTCCATCCCCCCGGACGTCTCGTCGCAAAACTACCGATACTACCTCGAACGCCTCGCCCGCACCTGCGGAGCGTGAAGCGATTGCAGTTCTGGCGCGGGTGGTTCTTCGGCAAGGTGCGGATCGCCGTCACGTCGGCGCCGACGTCCACAGAACGTGTTTCATCGCCACGGAGCAGTGAACACGTAGCGGCCGGACGCGATTTCGTACCTCGCCCCACCGATCGGCGTGACGCCCTCGGCTTGATCCGCGGGTATCCCGCCCTCCCGCACCCCAGCCGCATCCGTAGTCGGCACACAGACTGCCGCTGTCGTATTGGCGGGAATCGTAACCGCCAGCGTCAACCAGCCGCCGTCGACCCGCCAATCGACGGCAATCCTGCCCCGAATCGAATCGTAGTGACCCCGCGCCCAGGTCAAATCCCCCACGACCTGCGGCCGCAGAACGATCCGATCGAACGCCACCGCATCCGCCGCGGCTCCGATCCCCAGCACATCCCCATGAAACCACTCCTGAATATGCCCCAGCATGCCGTGATTCATCGAGGCGCAATGCCGGCCGTCCCACGCCTCCGCCAACGCCGTACATCCCTGCGCAATCTGAAACCCATACCCAAACCCGGTCGTCCGGCTGTGCAGCCGAAAAACCAGATCGCTCCGCCCACCGTCCGCAAGGGCGCGAAGCAGAAAACGGTGACCCACGTCGCCCGACGTCACGTACCGCTGCCCCTCCACCATCGCCACGAGATTCGCCAGCACCGCCTCCGCACGATCCGAATCGACCATCCCCAGCGCCAACGGCATGGCCTGCGACGTCTGGCTGCCGCCGACATACCGATCCGTTGCCGGATCGAACAATGCCCGATTGTAGTCATGCCGGACCTCATGCGGCACAACCTTCGTGCCGCACGCGTACAGGTTCGTCTCCGGATTGAACAGAGCCCGATTGAACGCCCGGCGTATGTCCTCAGCCAAAGCCGCATACGCTCGCGCCTCCTGCGGTTTGCCCAGAAGCTCCGCTGCCTGGGCAAGTATAGACACGTCATGGAAGTAGATGCATGTGCCGGTCACCGACAGCGGAGTCAACTGGGCCCAACCCATGTGCTCCTCGACGTTGGGAAAATCGCTCCAATCGCCTAACCCGTACGAAACAATATAATCGCGAGCCCGGCTCGTCAGGTAATCGACGTACCGCTTCATCGCCGGATAGCATTCGGTGAGAACCCGCCTGTCGCCGTACCATCGATACAACAGCCACGGAATGACCACCGCCGCGCTGCCCCACTCCGGCGTGTCGCGGAACTCCGTGGAAAACACCGAGTACTCCGGTGCGGTCGTCGGAACCATGCCGTTGGGCTGTTGAGCGTCGATCGTATCATGGGCGACCTTGGCGTAAAGCGCAGCCGCATCGTAGCTGTACATCGTCGACGGCGCCGTCAGGTGGGCGATCTCCAGCCACCCGAGCTTCTCCCGCTGAGGACAGTCGGTAATGATGCTCTGCAGGTTGCTCCCCAGCGCCCAGTCCACCAGCCGGTGGATTGTATTCATCAGATCATTGGAGCAGACAAAACTCCCCACACGATCCGAAGAACTCCGGGTGAACTGCCCCTCGATACTCACCACCACCGGCAGATCCCCGCCGGGCTTGCCTTCCGGAACCGCGCCCTCAACCTGAAGGTAACGAAACCCGTAGTAGCTGAACTGCGGATGCCACGTCTCGATGCCCTCGCCCTTGAGCGTATAGGTGAAGTACGTCAGATGCCGCTTTTCGCCCGGAGCACAACCCCACCCTCTTGAATCGACCAACCCGTCACGATCGAGCACCTCCGACGGCACGATGCGAACCGTCGCCCCGGACGGGCCACGAACCGAGATCTTAGGCCAACCCGAAAAGTTCTGTCCCAAATCGTACACAAACACGCCGGGAACCGCCTCGGTCACCGCCACCGGCGAAAACGTCTCGATCACCCGGATCGCCGGGGCCGACGCGGCCCTGAGCCGCCCGCCCGGACCCTCGACCACCGTCACCTTCTCCCAGCCGGAATCATCGTACCCGACTCTGTCCCATCCCGGCCGCTCCAACCGACCGTCGTAGTCCTCACCGCCAAAAATACTCGAAAACACGATCGGACCGCGAACCACGCGCCACGCCTCATCGCTGGCAACGACCTGACTCGTTCCGTCAGTGAAATCGACCTTCAGTCTCAGGATCATCTGCGGCGATCCGAATGAACCCACAAACTTGAAATACCGCCAACCCCGCTCATGGAACATCCCATTGCCCAGCATCACGCCCAGACAGTTCCGACCGCTGCCGATCAGCCCCGTAACGTCATAGCTGGAATACAGACACGTCTTTCGATAGTCGGTCCATCCGGGGTCCAGAACGTCCTCGCCAACCTTCCGCCCGTTCAGCCGCAACTCATAGTGCCCCAGACCGCAGACCGCAACCGTGGCCCGCTTGACGGTCTTGAAAACGTCAAACTCCCGCCGCAACAGCGGAAGCGGCTCGGGCTGCTCGCCCGACTCCGCCAGCCCCGCCTTCCACTGCCGCCACGACTCCGGCGGACATTCCAGCCGATCGGGATTGTCCGCCATCGCCGCCCGATCCGGAACCGCTCCGATCCACCGGGCGCCCTCCGCCAATCCATCGAGAAAAAGCCCCATCGTCCACGACGCGGGTTCGCTCCACAAAGATGCCCGTCCACCACCGTCCCACACGCGAACCTTCCACCAGCACGTCCGACCCGGCTCAAGCCCGCCGCCACCGTACGCGATCTGGATCGTCTCGCTCGAGGCAACCCGCCCCGAATCCCACAGATCACTCCGATCAGTGGCCAGCAACTCGGCAGTGGAAGCCACCAACACCCGGTACGCCGTCTGACGCTGCCCGCGCTCGTCCGACTCCACCACCCAACTCAACCGCGGCTGGACCACGTCGATCCCCACAGGATTTTCGCGGTACTCGCACGTCAGTCGCACCGGTCGGATTCCCACACCATCACCCATTGGCAGCTCCCTGTAATTCCGTCTCAAAATGATAGCGCCCGGACCCGATCTCAAACACCGCCCGGTCGCCTTCCAGCCGGGCGGACGCCACGCCTTCCGCCGTCGCAGCGGGCCGCCCGCCCTCCCTTACCGCCTCCACCCCACAAGCCGGCACGTGCACCGTCGCCGTCGTGTTGGCGGGTACCTCGACCTCCAACTCGAACCGGCCATCTGCAATCGTCCACCTGCTGACGATCGGCCCGCGAATCGAATCGTAGCTTGTGTTGGCCCAGGTCAGATCGCCCACGACGGCGGGTCGAATGGTAATCCGCTCGTAGCCCGGCCCATCCGGGTCCATCCGAATGCCGCCGATCCCTTCGATGAACCACGAGTTGATCGACAGAAATGACGAGTGAATCTGCGAAGCCAAGCCGCCCCACTGCTCGCCGATGGTGGTCGCCCCTTGATCGAGCAGCCAGCCCCAACCCGGAAAGGTCCGTTGATTCACCATCTGGAAGATCAAGTCATTGCGGTTCTCTTGAAGCAGGCATTCAAGCAGAAAGAACGTGCCCAGCACGCCGGTGTTCAGGTGTCCTTTCTGGCCCTCGACGATCAACAAGGCGAGCAGATTGGACAGTTGCGCTCGCTGCCCGTCGGGTATCACGCCAGCCCACAGCGATATGGCCTGATAAGCCTGTTCGCCATTGACGTATACCTCCCGCAGGACATCGTAATAGGCCGCATGGACCGCACGCCGCTTCTTTCGGGCTTCCTCGTCATACCTTCGGGCATCCTCTTCTTTGCCCAGCACTCGAGCAATCTCGCCCGCAATCGCAATATTGTGGATGAAGTAGCAGTTGTTGAAGAACAAATCGCATTCCTTGGGCACGGCGTTGGTCCAGCGACCGCCTATCTGCCGGCCCGGCGCAACCCAGTCGGCGTAGAAGCCCAAGCTCTCGTCACCGTAATGCCGAAGCAGATCGCCCTCAGATTTCGAATCGAGAAAATCAATCCATTTGCGAATCGAAGGATATGACTGCTCCAGAATCCGCCGGTCGCCATAGCGCAGGTAGAGTTGCCAGGGAAGGGTAACACAGATCCCTCCCCAACCCGGGCTGCCTTCGTCACGGTTCCCTGGCGCCGTATGCGGAAGCATACCGCGGACCGGGTCCTGAATATCTCGCCACACCTCCAGCCAATGGGTGAACATGGCGGCCGCATCCGAATGGGTCATAGCCGTCAACATGGTGGTTTGGCCTTCCGCCCCGTAACCGAGTCGTTCGCGATGCGGACAGTCCACGATGTTCCCACCCATGCTCACGCAGCGATATGTCCAATCCACTGTTCTCTGAATCCGGTTGAACAATGCGTTGGAGCACTCGAACGTCGCCGTATGGCCCAGGTCGGCGTGAATCAGAAACCCGCGGGCGTCGTCCAGGACGGGCGGCCGTCGCAGTCCGCGCACCGTCACATATCGAAAGGCACGGTAGTCGAAACGATGACGGAACGTCTCGCCATCGACACCCTTGGCGATGTACACGTCGTGTTGGCCGAAGCCCTGCTTGCGGCCGGACCCCAGCTCGACCTCGTTCATCTCCATCTCGATGCGATCGCCACGGGCCGCCCGGATACGCAACTCAAAATGCCCAACGTAGTTTCGGCCCATGTCGATTTCGTACACGCCGGGCGACGGTTCACTGATCGCCACCGGATGAATTGAATCGGCCACGCGGTTGGGCTGCACCTTCTGGGCGGAAATGATGACCGGCGGAGCGGAAACCATCGTCGCCGCCCGCCACGAGCCGTCGTCAAACCCCGCACCGCACCAACCCTCGACCTCCCGCGTCGCATCATACGATTCAGCGAGTAGACCCGTCACACTCCAGGGGCTTGGATGAGCCTTCCACGTCTGGTCCGTCACGATCCGCTCCAATGCCCCGTCGGGCCGCAGCCACTCGATCTGCGCCATTACGGAAGGCGGTTGGTTGGACAATCCCGGCTGCGCGTGGCGAAACCAGCCGTTGCCCAACCACAAACCGATGACGTTGCGGCCCTCAACCATATACTCTGTGATATCATAAGTGACGTAAAGGGCTCGTCGGTCCAACTGGCTCACCGCCGGACTGAACATCGCGTCCCCGATCCTGTGGCCGTTGACGTACAACTCGTGGTACCCGATCGAACATACATAGGCCGTCGCCTGCCGGGCCCGGGCCGCAATGATAACCGCCTTTCGCAACCACGGCTCGGAACGCTCGACCGGAGGCGATGCCGGGTCGCGATACCCGATCCACTGTGCCTGCCAGTCCGACGGTGCCAACAGCCCCATTGACCAGCAGGCCGGTTCACTCCACGCCGACGCCCGCCCGTTCCGGTCCCACACCCGCACCTTCCAACAGCAACGCATCCGCGAAACCAGCGACTTTCCCGCATACTCCACCTGGATCGTCCGATCGGACTCGACCCTGCCGCTGTCCCACAGGTCCCCGTCATCCTTCGCCAGCAACTCCGCCGCCGAGGCCACCAGAACCCGGTACGCCGTCTGCTTCTGCCCTCGCTGGCCCGACTCCAACACCCAGCTCAGCCGCGGCGCGACCACATCGAGCCCCAGCGGGTCCCTCAAGTACTCGCACCGCAATCGGATCGGCCGAATGGTCCCACTCTCGGTCATGCGCACTCTCCGTGCCTCTCGGACTGGAAGCGGTAGCGCCCCGATTCGACGCCGAACACCGCCGCAGAACCATCGATGCCAATGAACCGTACCCCCTCCGCCTTCGCCGCAGGCCCTGCCCCTTCCGTTACCGCCTCCGGCCTGGTCGCCGGCACGTGCACCGTGGCCGTCGTGTTGGCGGGCACCTCGACCTCCAATTCGAACCGACCATCCACGATCCTCCACTCGCAGACAATCGGCCCGCGGATCGAATCGTACCGCGCCTTGACCCACCGCAGGTCCCCGCACGGCCGCGGCCGGATAACGAAGTGCTGGTAGCCCGGGCAACTCTCATCCGGATTGATCCCCGCCAACTCCCGCCACACCCATTCGCCCACCGAACCAAACGCCCAATGGCTGAATGAGTTCATGTTCGGGCTCTGAAATCCGCGTTCGGCGACGTACCCGTCCCACCGTTCCCAGATCGTCGTCGCACCCCGTTCGACCATATATCCCCAGGATGGAACCGTGCGAAGGTTGATGAGTCGATAGGCTTCGCTGTGGCGACCATAGCGAGACAGCACGAGCATCGCCAGATGAGTTGTCAGAAACCCCGTAGACAGGTGGTCTTTGTATTGCCGAATCGCCTCCACCAAGTGTTCTGTCGCCTTGGGTCGCAGCGACTCGTCGATCAGGTCAAGTTGCAGCGCCAGCGCATAGCCTCCCTGAGTATCACCCTCAATGCGGCCGTCGGCATCGACGTATCGCCGACAGAACGCAACCTTGATGTCCTCGAAGAGCCGGGTATATCCGACAGCCTCGTCTTTTCGATCCAGGACGCCGGCCATTCTGGCCAGGGTCCGGGCCGAATCGGCATAAAAGGCCGTGGCGAACGCCTCCAGGGGCATGGCGCTGACCCCACGCGGATAATCCTCCAGGTTCGTCATATCGCCGTGAAGCCAGTCCCCATAGTCGCCGCCGCGGTCGTTCCGCCAGAGATGATCCGGATTCCGGCTGCGAACAAACTCAACCCACCTTCGGGCGGCCTCATACTGCTCTTCGAGGATCCGCCGATCGCCGTAGTTGAGATATACCCGCCACGGGATCACCACCCCGGCGTCGCTCCAGGCAGGCACGAACTCGACATTGGTCCAGCGCAGCCATTCCATGTCGGCCGGATGAGGGGCAAGATTGGGAAACCGACCGTCCTCAAGCTGAGAATCGCGAAGATCGGGTATCCACTTGGTGAAGAACCCGGCCATGTCCATGTTGTAGATGGCGGTTTGTGAAAAGGCGAGGATATCCCCCGTGAAACCCATGCGTTCGGTCCGCTGCGGGCAATCGGTGGGCACGCTGGGCATGTTGGCCCGCTGAACCCACTGCACGCAATGCATGATCCTGTTGATCAATTCGTTGGAGCAGGAAAACTCACCGGAATCGCGAGCGGAAGAATGAAACACCCGGCCGAGGAGGGTGTCTTCATCCGGCGGTGCGGTCAAACCCGTAACTTCCACATACCGAAAACCATGATAGGTGAAGTGCGGCTCCAATTCTCTCTGGCCGCCGGGCCAGATATATTCATTAACCTGGGCGGCGCCGCGAAGGTTGGCGGTGCAAAGCGTCCCGTCCTCGTTGAGAACCTCGGCATGCCGAACGGTGATTCTCGCCCCTCGTGGAGCATCGGCCTTCAACCGGCACCAACCGGCCATGTTCTGGCCGAGGTCAAAAACATACACGCCCGGCATGGGCTCGGTTATCTGCACCGGCCGAAGTTCCCTGACCACGCGAATCGGTTCGTTGCATTGGCCCACAAGACCTGCCCTTTCGGATTGGTCGGCGTGCGGCAGAACTCTCACCGGCGACCATCCAGCGGCGACAAAACCGGGTTCATCCCAGCCGAGCATTTCTTTGGTCCCGTCGTACGTCTCACCGAAGTATATCCCGGCCCGACGAATCGGACCGTCGTTGGTCGCCTGCCAGGACTGATCCGTCACAATGGTTTGAGTGGAGCCGTCCGCCACCTCGATATCCAAGCGCATCAGGAGGCAGAACCGGGGATCCTTCAGAACCGTTTCAACGGTAATCGGCCCCGTCCACCAGCCGCCGTTCATCTGAGCGCCGACGGCGTTAAGCCCTTCGTGCAACAAATCGGTAACGTTGTAGGTCTGGTATTGTATGCGGTTCTGGTAGCGGGTCCACTCCGGAGCAAGAATATGATCGCCGACCTTTCGCCCGTTGATGCGCAACTCGTACAGCCCAAGGCCGGTCACGGACACCGCGGCCCGCTTCACTGGTCCTCGGATGGCAAACTCCTTGCGGACCATCGTCGCCGGCCATTCAAAAAGTTCGTCTATCCCTTCCCCATCCCCCCTCCGACCATCGACCAGATAAGCCTTCGACCAGCCTCCCGTCTCCACGGAATCGAACGCGGTTACAGCGGCGTCTTTCGCCACGTTCCGCGAACCGGCATATACCTCCATCTCCGCCAGGGCAAATCCGAAATTCCCGCCGACACGATCGACCATCCGGGTAACCGTCAACCGTACAAAACGGGCCGCAATCGGCGCAAATCGATGAATCTGGGCGTCCAGGCCGGGATTGGGCACATCGACAAGGGTCCGATCGACGACGAGTTCGCCATCGGAGAAATCAGCATTGCGGGCCGCCTCGATTCTGAACCGTATCGGAAACAGGAACCCCGGCGAACTGGGCTGCCAGCCATAAACCGGAAAACCGAGAGCCTGGGCGATGGGTCGCGCCGGATAGAGATGCACGGTGTCGATGGTATGGTCTTCACCCAGATCGATCTGCACCCATTTGCCTTCATCAGCCGATTTGCCGAGCCGGGACAAATAACCGTAATGCCGGTCCATCGGCGGTGGCGGCGCCGGATCGTCGTACGCGATCCACTGGGCTTCCCAGTCACCGCGGGCAAGCAGGCCCATCGACCATTGGGCAACGTCGCTCCACCGGGACGGCCGACCGACCTTGTCCCACACCCGAACCTTCCAGAAACACCGCATTCGCGAAACGAGTGGCCCGCCGGCGTATTCCACATGACTCGTCCGATCGGAATCCACCTTGCCGCTGTCCCATAAATCACCCCGGTCCTCGGACAGAACGTCGGGACGTGAGCCGACCAGCACCTGCCAGGCCGTCTGCCTCTGCCCCCGCTCTTCGGATTGGAGAACCCAACTCAGACGCGGCGTGACGGCATCGATGCCAACCGGATCGATCAAATACTCGCACCGCAACCGGGTCGGCCACATCGTCGCACTCCTTGTCATTGGAGAATCCCTATCGTCCCGCCTGGAAATGATATTGACCCGATCCGACGGCAAACACCGCGAAATCCCCTTCCTTGCGGATGAACGCTGCGCCCTCCGCCTCTACCGTATTGTCCTGTCCCGCCGGAACCCAGACCGTCGCGGTGGTATTGGCGGGAACTTCAATGTCCAAAGTGAATCTCCCATCGCCGATTCTCCACTCCACACCAATCGGCCCGCGAATCGATTCGTACCGCGCCTTGACCCACCTCAGATCGCCGCACGGCCGCGGCCGTAGAACGATATGCTTGTATCCCGGCTCGTTCTCATCCGGATGGATCCCCGCCAACTCGCGCCACACCCATTCGCCCACCGATCCCATCGCCCAGTGATTAAACGAGTTCATGTCCGGATGCTGAAACCCGCCCCAGGGCCCCTGCCCCTCAACGTACGCGTCCCACCGCTCCCAGATCGTCGTCGCTCCCTGCTCAATCATGTAGCCCCACGACGGCACGCTGTGAAGATTGATCAGCCGCCACGCCTCGTCGTGCCGGCCGTGCCGCGAAAGCTCGAGCATCATCCGGTGCGTCGCCTGCATGCCGGTGGACACGTGGCTGCGATACCGGCCGATTGCCTCCACCAGATGATCCACCGCCCTGGACGCCATCGCCTCATCCAGCAAACCAAAGTGCAACGCCAAGGCGTAACCCGCCTGGGTATCGCCCTCGATCCGCCCGTCCCGTCCGACGTACGCGCGCTGGAATGCCGCCCGGATGCCCTCAAACAACCGGCCGTACCGCCACGCGTCTTCCATCCGTCCCAAAACCGCCGCCATCTTGCCGACAATCTCGGCCGAATGGGCGAAAAACGCCGTGCCGAACACCTCCTTCGGCGCCGCACTGATCCCGCGAGGATAGCCCGGAAGCGGAAGCGAGTCCCCGTTGAGCCAATCGCCGTAATCGCCGTCGCCGCGATCCTTCAGCCACAGCAGCCCAGGATTGTTGGACCAGATCAACTCAATCCACCCTTTGGCCGACTCGTAATGCTCCTCCAGCACCCGCACGTCCGCGTAGTTCTGATACATCCGCCACGGAACGATCGTCCCCGCGTCGCCCCACCCCGGCGCGCCGCGCATCCGCCGGTTCGGATCGCTCGGATGCGGCGCCGCGTCCGGAAAGTGCCCGGCATCCGACTGCGAGTCGCGAATGTCGCGCACCCACTTGGTGAAAAAACCCGCCATGTCCATGTTGAACACCGCGGTCTGTGAGAACGCCTGAATGTCGCCCGTCCAGCCCTCCCGCTCCGTCCGCTGAGGACAGTCGGTGGGAACCCCATGCAGGTTGCCTCGTTGTACCCACTCCACGCAATGCATGATCTGGTTGACCAGCTCGTTCGAACAGGCAAACGCCCCAGCCTCCGGCGCCGCCGAATGAAAAACCCGTCCCGTGATCGCCTCCAAGCCCGGTCGATACGGCAAACCCGTCACCTCCACGTACCGAAAACCGTGATACGTGAAATGCGGCTCCAGTTCCGCCTCGCCGCCGCCCCACGTGTACTCGTTGACCTGCGCCGCACCGCGCAGGTTCGCCGTATACAGCATCCCCTCCTCATCCAGCACCTCCGCGTGCCGCACCGTGATCTTCGTCCCGACCGGCGCGTCCGCCCTCAACCGGCACCAGCCGACCATGTTCTGGCCCATGTCGAACACGTACGTTCCCGGCTTCGGCTCGCTCACCGACACCGGCCGCAGTTCCCGCGACACCCGGATCGGCTCGTTCGGCTGAGCCGCCAGCCTCGCCTGCTCCACCCCGTGCGGATGCGGCAGCACCAGCACCGGCGTCCACCCAGCCGCGCCGAAACCCGCCTCATCCCAACCCGCCATCTCCCTCGTCGCGTCGTACGTCTCGCCGAAGTAGATCCCAGCCCGCCGGATCGGACCCTCAACGCTCGCTTGCCACAAACCATCGCTCACCACCGTCTGCTTCGACCCATCCGCCAGTTCAATATCAAGCCGCATCAGCAGACAGCACCGGGCAGCGACCATGGAATTGTCCATGCACCACAACGGCCCCGTCCACCATCCGCCGCTCAACTGCCCGCCGACCGCGTTGGGCCCCTCGCGAAGCAGCTCCGTCACATCGTACGTCTGGTACTGAATACGCTTCCGGTAGCATGTCCACTCCGGAGCCAACAGGTGATCGCCCACCCGCCGCCCGTTGATCCGCAGTTCATAAACCCCCAACCCCGTCACCGACACCTCAGCCCGCCGAATCGGCCCGCGAACCTCAAACTCCCTCCGAACCATCGTCGCCGGCTGATCCGCCGGCCATCCGCACCCGGGTTCCGTCTGCGCTCCGCAGCCGTCCACCAGATACTCCCTCGACCAGCCGTCCTCCTCCACCGAATCCGCCGCCCAGACCGTACACGCCAGCTTTCCCACGTTCTGCCGCACCACCGACCCATCCTTCTGCGGCCAACCCTCCAGACTCGACAAGACCTCCATCTCCGACAAGGCGAACGCAAAACCCTCACCGTCGCCACCGGCCAGCCTCGTCACCGTCAGCCGCACGTACCGGATCGACATCGGCTCAAAGCAATGGATCGGCCCTTCCTCGCCCGGATCGCCCACGTCCGCCCGCGTCTCGTCGACGACCACTACCGCATCTGAAAAATCCGATCTACGCCCCACCTCGATCCTGTACCGAACCGGAAAAAGGTACGCCGACCTGCTTGACCGATCATGCGGCCGCGCCGGACAAAGCCGCACCGCGTCAATCGACCGCTCGCCGCCCAAATCGACCACCACCCATTTCGGCGTGTCCGCCGACGAGGCGGTCCCGCTGAGATATCCATGCCGCACCTTCGGCGAAAACGGCTCGCCGCACGCAATCCACTGGGCCTGCCAGTCCGACGATGCCAACAGCCCCATCGACCACCGCGCCGGCTCGCTCCACGCCGACTCCCCGCCGTCCTTGTCCCACACCCGCACCTTCCAAAAACACCGCATCCGCGACGCCAACGCCTTGCCCGCGTACTCCACGTGGATCGTCCGATCCGACTCCACCCTGCCGCTGTCCCACAAATCGCCGCAATCCCCCGCCAGCAACTCAGCCGTCGACGCCACCACCACCTGGTACGCCGTCTGATGCTGCCCGCGTTCCTCCGACTCCACCACCCAACTCAACCGTGGCTGGACCACGTCGATCCCCAGAGGATCCGCCAGATACTCGCATCGCAGCCGCGCCGGCTGAGCTTTGCCCGATACGATCCTGTCCTGATCGCGTCCCATTCAACCGCTCCCGTCCCTCGCCAGCCTCAGGCAAAGGCCGACTGAACGTCCTGCACCTCTGGCCCGACGCCGCAGCCGGGCAAACCGCCAACATCATACAGCCGTCATGCACCGCGCCCAGCTTTTCCTGACCTTTTTCTATACCCCGCTGTCGCCCAATGCACTCTGGCGAATGATCAACTGCGGCTCAAAGACAATCGACCCGCCTCCAATGGCCTCGCCGCGACCGTGCCGCGCGAACAGGTCGCGGCACGCCCGCCCCATCTGCCCAAGCGGTAACCGAAGCGTCGTCAAAGCCGGCACGTCCGCCAACTCCCCCACCGTATCGTTCGCACCCACCACCGCCACATCCTCCGGAACGCGAACGCCTCGGGCCTGAACGTGACGGACCAATTTGACCGCCGCCTCATCGTCATAGCACAGCACCGCATCAGCCCCGGCATCGACCAATCCATCCGCCGCCGATACGATCGCCGCCTCCACCCCTTCCGTATACCGAACCAACGACAGGTCGCACGCCGCCCCGATCCGGCTGTGCGCCGTCACGTAACCGCCCAGACACGCCGCTGCGCTCCGGCCCTCGCGCCGCCCCGCCACCACCCCGATCCGCCGCCGCCCCGAAAACAACAGCCGCTGCGTCACCTTCGCATACCCGTCCGCCAGATCGACCCGCACGCTCGGATAGTCCCCTTCCGGATAGTCCGCACTCAGGAACACCACCGGATAGCCCATCTCCCGCAACTCCGCCAACTGTCCGGGCGCCACGTGCTCGACCACCGAAAACAAAAAACCATCCACCCGCCGGTGCCGCGCGCTGTCCATAAAGTGCAGCCCGCCCGCCTCCGCGAATACCGGCTCCGACCCCAATAGCGTGATTTCCATCCGCGGCATCGACTCGCTCGGCTCAGCCAGCCCATGCATCACGTGCAAAACGTACGGCGTAGGGGCCAACCCCACGCTCTTAAAGACGACAAACCCCACCCGAAATGCGTCGCGCCCGCCGGCCGACCCGCCCGTACGCCCCGATCCGCCGACCAGATAGGTCCCCGAACCACGCCGACGCCGCAGCAATCCCTCCTGCACCAACCCCCCGATCGCCTCCCGAACCGTGTTCCGCGAAACTCCCAGCACCTCACTCAACTCGCATTCCCCAGGTATCCGCGCCCCTTCCCGCAGGCGATCCGCGGCGATCCGCTCGATAATCGCCTCCCGAACCTGTTCGATCTTGCCCTTTCCGACGTCAAAATCGGCCATGACAACCCTCCGTAGACAACTTGATCTAGTCTGTCCAACAACTATTGTCCAATAACCCAGCTAACCTGTCAACCCCGTACCGTCAAAACCCCTGGATTGACCCGCGGCGTATTAATAGAATGCCGAACGCCCGAAATCCACACGCAATCGAGCCTAACCCAATGCCGCACCCCAACAGAGATAGTTTGGAAAGTCCACCCCTTTCGTGTATCATAATGCGTTAACGCTATGCACCTGCTACCACTAGCGTTATGCATTCATTAATCCCGTTATACCCCGACACGCAGAGGACAAGATCATGGCAAGAGCCCCCAGCCGTCCTTCCGCAGGGAACTCACCGAAAAAACTCATTCTCCTGCTGATCGTTCTGGTGGTCCTGGTGATCGTGGCAGTCGTCGTGCTCTTCGGACGCGGCGGTTCCGACACTCCGGCCACACCAACCCCGAACGCCGCCCCGCCGCGGGGCGCCGGACGACCGCCCGGCCAACCTCCGCGACAGACCGCAGCCAACCCGCCGCGAAGAACCACCTCGCCGAAACCTGCGCTCTCAATCCAACCCCCGCCTCCACCGTCGCCCGAGGCGCTGCAGGTCGCACAGAACGTCGATCAGTACCTCCAGAAGTACGATGAGACGGTCACACAGAACGGCCGGTGGGACGCTCTGGGCCGGTGGGCCCGCGAAAACGGCCTCTACGTCGAAGCCTATCATTGCACCGAGCCTGCCAACGTCGAACCGCCCCAGCCGTGGGAAGTCCACGACACCACCATCCTGCTCGTCTCCTCCGACAACCGCGGACAGAGCGTCGAGCACACCTTCATCGAACAGCGGCTCTTCGAATCGCAGACGGCCCTGCGACCGGATTTCCTCCGCCGGTCCGACCGCGATGAGATGGTCCGCAATCTCGAACAGCTCCAGCCCGGCGGCGGCAGCGCCAATCAATCCCGCATCGCCTCCCTGCTCGTCCAGGTCGATTCCCCCTACGGCCGGCAGCTCTACGAGCAGTGCATCAAGGAACCGCACTTCTACAACTACCTCGCCCGCGCCCTCGAGCAGGCCTACTTCGTCGGCATTCAGCCCGGTCAGGAGTGGCAGTGCAGCTGGTACCAGACCCCTCCGATGAACCTGTGGCTGATCCGCCAACTGATCGCCTTCTCGCCCACCGAAACAGCCGAACCCACCGCAACGCCCGCTGGACCGCACGGCCAGCCCGGTATGCCGCCCGGCATGCCCATGCCGCCCGGCGCTCGCCAGCGCCCCGGACAGGCCGCGCCCGATACGCCCGATGCCCAGCACAAAATGCTCATGGCCCGCATCCTCGTGCGCCGAGGCGGCCTGGTCAGCTCCAAACTCATCGGCGAGTTGTTCGCCGCGGACGAAAAGGGAACCATCGTTCAAGCCATCGCCCAGGGCCAGCTCCCTCCACAACTGCTCTGCCGCTTCTCCGGCATCTACGCCGAAGGGTTCCTCGAACAGGCAGGACAAACCCTCAGCCGCTACAAACCCGCCATGCCGGAATGGACCACTCTCGCTGAGATCCTCGCCGGCACCTTCAACTCGCGGGCCCAGCACTTCGTCTTCGCCTCCGCTGAGGCCGCCAAGGCCACCATCGGCGACGCCCTCGCCCTGCGACTGGCCGTGACCGGCCAGCCGTACCCGCTGGAAAACCTCCTCGCCTTCGCCAATTCGGGCAACCTGAGCGGACTGGACCTGCCGGTGCTCTGGTCCATCTGGACCCGCGTTGACGAAACCGCCGACGAATCGTTCTGGGACTGGATCAGCACCTACATCCCGCTGGCCTGGTCATCGGAAACCGGCCCAGCCGCCGACCTGCTCCAACCGGGATCTCCCGGCGGCATGGCAAACCCGAACGATCCGATGATGGGAATGGGCATGCCGCCCGAAGGTTACGCCCCGCCGTCAATGCCCGGCATGCCCGGCGGAACCCCTCCGCGACCCCGCGCAACCCCTCGCCACCCGAACCAACC